>DVEF01000013.1 GCA_015295805.1 Geminocystis sp. M7585_C2015_104
TCTCTAGGGAACAGCGGGGGGCAAAAGGGAGGCAGTAGGGCGATAGTTAGATGTTTATTATTATACCCTTGCTTCTGCTGGCCACAAGTAAATGGCAATAATGTACGGCGGCAGATGGTTGAAAAGTTTGCCCTGGTGTGGTCTACTTCTGTTATAGAATTGGACCACTTTTTTTGTCCTAAAAATTCTCTTTTATTACCCTATTTTTTGCCAAATTCGTCCTTGTTATTTGTGATATACAACTATTATATATACATTTTGCCGCCATTTATTGTATATAAATAAGACATTTTATCTGAGGATTTTATGTAAAGTGAACATCCATTATTTAAGACATTTTTAAGATATTAAAAGCCGATCCCAATATTTTTGAGTTGCAAAAATAGTTTAATATCATAATCTCAATCTATACCATTAGGGGCAGAGCAGAGAGGTTAACACTTGCCGGATACCTCAGTTTCCGGAAGAGGAGGAAAAAATAATTATTATTAATCCCTAGAAGAAATAGACAGCATATTCCGATAAAAATTTAAAATAAACAACAAAACACATCAGGAGAATTATTCCACTGACTCCATAACTGCTTATGGAAGGAATATAAAATTTATCAACTAGTGGTTTATTTCTGGACAAAACTATTAAAAATTGGCCGTGGCAGAAAAGGTAAAAAGCAGGAGACCAGCACCTGCCTATATAATAATAGGAAAACAATAGGTGAATTTTCAAACAGATATGCTGATAGAGGGGAGTATAAAAATCGTCAACAACATCTGGATGGCACTTCTGCCGGAATTGGGAGAAACACTCTTCTCCACCCCGGGAATAATGGTAATGTTATTGATAGCCTATGGGGGCGCCATGTGGATGTTTTTGAGTAGTGCCCCCAAGGTTTATACAATTATGGTATCAGATCTGAATGTTGCTAAGGAATTTTATGAAGACTTATTGGAGTTGCCAGTAGCGGAGGTACCTTTACACTATTACTACAACTATGATCAGAGTCTGGGAGTGGGCGCCCTTGACCCCCTTTATTTAGGTTCTGGCCTCAATTATAATGTCCCTAGACACAATGAGGGGTTATGGTACCAATTGAAGAGGAACACCCAAATACATGTGATTGGAGGTGCAAGTTTTGGTTATAAAAACTGTCAACGTCATGTCTGTTTTGACAGGGAATGTCTAGAAGCCATACTACTAAGAGTTCAATCCCGTCGTCTCAAGTACAAAATTCGCACAGAAAAACCTCTCAATTTCCTAGTAAAAGACTGGAATAACCGTGTCTTCGAAATGGCAGAGGCAGGCGGATAATTAAACCAAGTAACCTCTCTTATATTATTACCTGGATAGAGCTGATGTATAGTTCTCCCATAGAATCCCTAAAACGGGGCAGTTGGGTTAAACTAATCTGTGGCGCCAGTTACCAACACCTCCCCTTCATCCGCAACCTAGCCCTTATTTACACCCTTGCAGGGGTGGATTGTATTGACGTGGCAGCATACAAAGCGGTAATTCTCGCTGCCCTGGAAGGGATTGAAGTGGCCCTCGACTTGCAACCGTCTCCCCGTCCTTTTTTAATGATAAGCATCAATGATGGGGAGGACCCCCATTTCCGCAAAGCCTCCTTTAATTCTAACTTATGTCCTCCAGATTGTCACCGCCCCTGCCAAACTATTTGTCCTGCCGGCGCCATCAATTTTCTCAAGTATAACGGAATACATAAAGAACTATGTTATGGTTGTGGGCGCTGTCTGCCAGTTTGTCCAATAGGTATAATTGACACCGAGTCCCATATTGTCTCAGCCCATGTTGTCTTAAAATGGTTAGATGAACTGCCCATAGATGCCATAGAAATACACACTCAACAAGGACACTGGGATAGGTTTACCAATCTGTGGCAAACAGTAAGGCCTTATCTGGCAAAACTAAAACTTATAGCCATCAGTTGCCCCTATGCCAATGATGTGATAAGCTACCTACGACAAATTCACCAATACGTTCAACCGGTGACAATACCACTAATCTGGCAAACAGATGGACGCCCCATGAGTGGGGATATTGGTGAGGGCACTACCCATTTGACTATAAAATATGCCCAACAGGTCAGGCAATTAAACCTAAAGGGGTTTATCCAATTGGCAGGGGGCACCAATGAGCATACCATAACCAAACTGAAGAGTTTAAACCTCATCCCCGCCATCGCCGGCATAGCCTATGGCAGCAAAGCCAGGAGGCTGGTATACCCCATCTTGCAAAAACTAGAGGAAACCACCATCGACAACAAGTTAGAAAAACACCCATCTCTTTTGTGGGAGGCAGTAAGAATAGCTAGACAGTTGGTTTCCCCTCTTAAACAGGCAGTATTACAGGAAAGATAGAAGTTTCCCAACAGGATACAAATACTACCAGAACCAGTAGTAGGTTTTTATGGAAAATATCATGGGGAGGACAGAGAAAGTCATAAAAGTAATTATATGTGGCTATTATGGACAAGGTAATGTTGGTGATGAAGCCCTACTGGTTTCCATTCTATCCCAATTAGAGGAACTGGCCAGACCTAAACCCGTCGGTGACTCGGAGGGACACCTCCTTTTATCTGCCCCCGGTAAATTCTATCAGACCATAGTCGTCTCTGCCAACCCCAAGAAGACCCAAAGAGACTATGCAGTAGACAAGAGTTACTCAAGACTTGGCGTTGTAAAACAGCTCCTCTGTTTGGGGAAAAATGACGTGTTTATATGGGGTGGAGGTAGTCTTATCCAAGATGTAACCAGTTGGAAAAGCCCCCTATATTATCTCGCCCTAATGAGACTGGCACAGCTAAAAGGAGCAAAAACTTTTGCCATAGCCCAAGGGATTGGCCCTATCCGCAATCCTATCATAAGATGGCTAACTAAACTGGTATTGGCCCAATGTAATGGGATTAGTGTTAGAGACAACGAGTCGGCAAGGATTTTAGAAAAATGGGGGCTTAAATTTATCACCGCCGCGGATCCCGTGTGGGCTTTGGATGGTATAGTACCATCAGATCTACAGTTGCCCCCATCTCCCAGAATCGCCGTTAATCTCAGACAACACCCCCTCCTTTCCCCCCAGAAACTAGAAACCCTTATCCAGACTTTCCTAGAGCTACAAAGAGTTACTAAATGCAGTATCTTGTTGTTACCTTTTCAGCCGTCACAGGATTTACCAGTATGTCAGAAGGTAGCCGAAACAATCCCCGACTGTCAGATTCTCCACATAAATAACCCCCGAAAACTAAAGGGGTTATTCTCCCAGATAGACATGTTGATAGGCATGCGGCTACACAGTCTAATAA
>DVEF01000014.1 GCA_015295805.1 Geminocystis sp. M7585_C2015_104
CTTTCCAATCCCTACCCCCTAACCCCTACCCTTCATCCCCCATCCTAGTGGCAGAAGACAACAAGGTTAATCAAAAACTAATTCTTACCCTTCTGACAAAATTGGGGGTTGCAGCAGAAATAGCCAATAACGGCAAAGAAGTCATTAACCCTGTCACCAAAAACTCTTATAGTCTCATACTCATGGACATAGAAATGCCGGAGATGGATGGCATCACTGCCACCAAAGAGATTCGACGACTCCTCCCCCTTCCTCCACCCCCCCTATCATTGCCATGACTGCCCATGATGAAACCAGAAGTCGGCAAATCTGTCAAGATACGGGCATGCAGGATTATATCTGTAAACCCATCAAACAAACAACCCTTAAATCCCTCCTGGAAAAATGGCTAAACCACAACTCCCCCCCGCCATCAGCCAATACCGGCTTATAACAGGTATTAATAGTCATTTTACAAGATGGCACCTACCCTCCCTAGTCTCCCCCCTGACAATCACCCCATACTCCGCTACTTCTGGATTCTGTAGAAAGACTTTCTTTAGAGTTGTCTTATACCCCTCTTTTGAATGCAAAATACTATCAAATTATTTTACAAGGCATAAGTAGGGGAAATGGTAGCCCTCATTGTTATGATTGATAATCAACTTCAATAAATAAAAAGAAATGGAAGGGCGTGGCTGGGAGGGGGGGTATCGGGATTGGCAAAGTGGTTTGTCGGAAAAGTGGGGAAGTGGCGGGTATGTCAGTCTTCCTTCTTTCCTCCCCTCCCTGTCTTCCTTTTACAGACAGAAGCCATTTTCCCTGTCAAGGGGGTTTTGCCTCGTTGTTGTGTAAAATCCCACTACAGTACATGATGCCGATGGTGTCTTAGCAGAAGCCACCACTACAGAGGGTTAACACACATGCCAGCCAATACACATAACTGTCAGCCTAAAAACCCCTTCGCAAGAATTTTCTTTCATTATACCCCCACCACAGGCGGCGGGTGGTAAACGGGCTTGTAATCATAAGCCACTTTGGGCCGTGTAAGCCGGCTATCTTTTACTTGCAAATTATTGGCAATTGTTTTCAAAAAAAGGGGGTAAAAAGAGTGTAAGAAGGGGGAAAGAAAATCAGGGTTGAACTTTAAGGCGTAGGGAGATGATACGAATACCACCATCACGGATAAGGATGGCAGAATACAAGTGGTCAGAGGAAGGGGTAGGAATGTTAACCCTTTTAAAGATACCGCCAGAGGAGATAGAATTCAGTTCAATAGAAGGAGGTTGGAGATGGAGAGAGGGGGAGACTATAGACTCGGACACTCCTGCCAAAACAATATCACCTGCTAATGGTTCTTGTAATATTACATCGAAGTCGAACTCTTGTCCGGGACGCACCCTTTCTGGCAGTCTTACAACAATCTGAGGCGGGTTGTTTCCACTAGTGATTTCAGTTTTTTCTTTCAGAATTTCCTGTTTAGCAAAAAGGCCGTTTTCAAAATACTGTCTCGAGGTTATTTCCGATTTTATCTTAAACTCCCGGCCCTCTTCCTCATATTTTCCATCTATGTTTGTTACTGTTTCCACTACATATTTACCCTCTTTTTCCGTAAAATTCTTTATTGTTGTCCTGTACTGCATTCCGGGATATTTCTGCCACAAATTTGCCAATGCTTGGAGAAACAAGTCGCGATTCAAACCATCCTGGCCAGCAAATTGAGGAGAAAGAAGCCCCTTAATTTTTTCAATATTTCTTTCATTAGCTGCCTCATCAATAAGTGACACCAATTTACTCAAATGGGGGGGGATTTTAGTGTTATCTTGAGCCCTCACTGGCGCCGCTGAAAATAATAACAGGGAAACCAAAAATGACAAATAAAAATGTTTTATTTCCCCCCTCCTAACCCTTTCCATTTCCATGGTCTTTCTCCCCGTACAAATCTCTAATGGTATCCCCCATTATACTTCTAAAAAATCTCTCATACCAGCCTCTGTAGAAAAAATTTTCCTATTACCCCTTGACAAGAAGAGAGTTTTAGGGGTAGGATGGAGGGAGAGTGGGGCGGCAGGTGAAGATACTGTCAAGAAACTTGGGCTGTCAAAGTTCTAAATGACATAGATTTGCGATAGTCCTGGAAATGGTTGTAGGAAGTTGTTAAAGGAAAATTAATCAGGAAATTTTCCTTTTCTCCCAAGAGGCAGTCGAGAATAACGGTTATAAGTAACACCAGAAAGATGAAAGAGAGAGGGAAAAGGAGAAATAAAAAGGGGGAGAAATAAAGTAATAGCCTCACTTCATAATATTTCATAATCCTGAAAACAGAACATTGCTGAGTTAAATCTCAGCCTCTACTGGAAAAATTGAGAATACTACCACTTGGCTGCCTTAGGGGAAAGGGGGGGCGGAGATTTTAAACAAAACTAACTGACAGCCAAGGCAGTACTCCTATTCAACTCCCTCTCTAATTAAGTTTATTCTCCCTGAATTTCGAACAAGAATAAATCAGGTAAAAATTTTTATATAAATAACATTTTTCTCGTTAAGTTCCTCACGAGCTCCCTAGAATATACAAAAAATAATAAATAATGTTCTCCCTAACTAAGTCTCAAAAAATCTGATAATGTCTCAAAAAAAACTAATAAACTCAATCCTATTGGACAAATTTACAATAATGGCCGGCACAGCCACAACCATCACACATCATAGTTATGATACTGCATATAAACTCATCCAAAGGCCCTTCGACGAATAAACACAGAAGCACTCCTAATAAACCTCTTTGACAAGAAAATGGAGTTTATAATAGCACATCCAACGGAAATAACCCAAAAAAAACAGGCTACAAAGGTTCTTACTGTTCAACCCCCTCAGTTTATCATATCAGTTTATCATAGAGAAGAGCAATTCCCTTTGCCCATTTGAATTAAGATAACATTCAGGCCCTAGACAACATAAAAATCTTTATTACCCGCAGGCCAATTTTGTAAAGATTGTGTAAAGTTTTTAATAAGGTTAAATACATCAAACAGGGCCACGATTTTGGATAGAGGGAAAGTGGGAAAACAAATCTATCAGGCGGGTAGAAAGCAGTTTATAGAGACGTCTATTACAAAGGAGAAATAAAAAGAAATATAGTAGGCAATCACACCAGAATTTTTGTTTACAACTCTACTACGGTATGACATGGTTGTATGGAGCTACAAAAAGAGGCTCAACATGGGAAAAAGTTTCAGAGATTTAACATGTGCAATAAACTTGCCCTCAGGGTAATGGATAAGGGAGAAGCACCCTACTACTGAAGGGAGTTATAAATAAAAAGTACTCAGGGGTGTTTTTATTGTTAAAAGCAAGAGTAGTTATAGATAGGAAGATGACGGGAAAAGGGTTTTTGGCGGTTATGAGGCATTTGGGCTAGCACGTGAGGAAGCTCAGTAATCTTCATCTTGACAAAAAGAAGCCTTTAAGGATAAGATGGAGTAAAATGGGGGGTGGGGCGACTGGTGAAAATACTGTCGTCGTGGATTTTTCTGTCAACAAATTAATTGCTACATGGTTGCAGTTGTCTTGGCCCCTTTCCGGCTCAAAAGCCTACTGTCCATTGCCTTATAGTGGAGATATTGGGATTATGATAGGATGAGATAAGACAAAGCAAGGGAGAAAAACGAAGGGAGAATGAATTAGAAAATAGAAGTAGACATGGGGACCACATTAAACAAAATAGAGGGAAACATGGATAACATAGGGGGAAAACTGGAAAATTTAGAAAGAAAAATAAGCCTAGTGGAGGTAGATGTAACGAACTTTAAAGATAAAGAGAGATAAGCTGATCTTAACCAGAAAATAGACAGTACAAAGGCTAGTCATTAAAATCTAACCTTACCAAGGGCATAGACAGCATTGAGGCAATGCCTAGCATTTCCCGTCAGTTATACTCACGGGCCTATTAGGGATTAATGCCAAACTATTCTCCATAAAATAGTCCAACAATGGGGACAACCTTGGCAGCAATTCTAAAAAAAAATTGACAACAAGAGATAGATACAAGAAGAAAATACTGGAATACCAAGGAACAAAGTAAAGATTTCCCTTTACATTTCCTAATGCTGCCACACAACCGGCGCGGCTTTTGTTAAAATGGGGGCGTGGACGGCAGGAGGCGTGACTGCCAGGGGTGTGCCTGTTCATTTTTTAATTGATAAATAAAATCAAAAAGCCGGCATAACAGATGCGCACATATAGAAGATGGAACCATAGAAAAAACCCCTGCGAACCTGCTCCAAGGGGATAGTCCGAAGGGGTTTTAAAAGAGAATAAATATCAACAAAAGGGGAAGAAAGGAAGAAGAGAAAGAGAGGGAGAAGGGAAGTCAACCGCCAGCAACAGCAGGAACAATGCTAACCTCGTCGCCGTCGGAGAGGGGGGTGGCAGTGTTGCTCAAAAAGCGGATGTCCTCACTGTTGACATAGAAGTTAAGGAAACGACGGGGATTGCCGTTTTCATCGCAGAGGCGAGACTTGATGCCGGGAAATTTGCTTTCCAAAACGTCGATTAACTCCTGAATGTTGGCCGCCTCACACTCCACCACGGCCTGATCTTGGGTGAACTTTTGGAGGGGAGTCGGAATTAGCACTCTTACAGACATCTTTCCTATTTCCTAGTAGCAAATCGCAACAACACAGGACAAAAAGAGAAGAAAATAATAGAGAAACCAGTAGAGATTATACAAGAACCTGTTGCCACTCCAGGCGCTCGAGGGTGCGGGAACGCTCCAATGCCCGCTCAAAACTTTCCAATTTGGGCTCAATAACAAGGGGCTCACACAAATACCCCTGGACTGCCTCCTGGGTTTTGAGGCCATTTCCGGTGATATAAACCACCACAGTCTCCTCAGGGTCGATTTTGCCAGAGGCCACCAGTTTTTTCAGTACAGCAATAGTGGTACCGCCGGCAGTCTCAGTGAAAATGCCCTCTGTCTCGGCTAACAGTTTAATTCCCTCGATAATCTCGGCATCGGTGGCGGTTTCTATGTAACCGTTTGTTTTACGAGCAATTTCCAACGCATATATCCCGTCCGCGGGATTACCGATGGCAATGGACTTGGCAATGGTATTGGGCTTGACTGGGGCTACAAAATCCCTCCCTTCCTTGAAAGCCTTGGCAATGGGGGCACACCCCTCCGCTTGTGCGCCACTACAACGCACCGGCTTGTCCTCTACTAGGCCCACTTTTACGAACTCTTGGAAACCTTTGTAAATTTTTGTGAAGAGGGAGCCGGAAGCCAGGGGGGCGACTATGTGGTCAGGCAAACGCCACCCTAACTGTTCGGCTACTTCAAAGGCCAGTGTTTTAGAACCCTCTGAATAGTAGGGTCTCAAATTAATATTCACAAACCCCCAGCCATATGTATTGGCAATCTCACAGCAAAGACGATTCACCTGGTCATAATTGCCCTTTACCGCCATTACAGTGGGATTGTAAATCAGAGTGCCTAGTATCTTCCCTGCCTCCAAGTCTGCCGGGATGAAAACACAACATTCCAAACCCGCATGGGCGGCAATGGCAGCTGTAGAATTGGCCAAATTACCAGTACTGGCACAGGAAACAGTGGTAAAGCCCAATTCCTTTGCTCTAGTCAAAGCCACAGACACCACCCTATCCTTAAAACTGAGGGTGGGCATATTTACGGCATCATTCTTGATATAGAGATTTTTTAACCCCAGACGACGGGCTAAACGGTTAGATTTGATAAGGGGAGTCATGCCCGTGCCCAAATCTATGGGATTCTCACTTTCCACCGGCAAGAAGGGTTTATAACGCCAGATGGAATTAGGCCCCTGGGCTATTTTCTCCCTACTTACCTGGGCTTTGATGGCCTCGTAGTCGTAGGCCACTTCCAGCGGCGCAAAGGTCTCCTCGCAAACGTGGATAGCTTTGAGCGGGTATTCTGCACTCCCTTCTTTAGACACCAGTTTGGTGAAAGTCGGCTTGTAGCTGAGGGTTTGTGTCATTTCTTTTGTTTCTCCTGTGCTCAGTCCCCTATATGCCTATAGTAAGTATAACAGCTGCCCCCCCTCTCTGCAAAAAATCCCGACTTTTTTAGTCGGAATTATGTTAGGTACTAGGAGTTAACCTCTAAACCAAAGACGCGATTGACGGATTTTTCCACCTTGTAGCCGGAATCGATGGTTTCCAGGGGGTCTTTGCGGAGACGGTGACGGAGACAAAGGGGCATAACCCGACGAATGTCCTCCACTGTAACCTCAGTTCTGCCCTCAAAGGCGGCTAGGGCTTTGGCAGCACGATTGGTGACGATGTCCCCCCGCAGACCATCAATGTCCAACTCGGCACATACTTCGGATATTTTCAGTCGTAGCTCATAGTCAATATGAACCTGGGGGAGCAGTCGTTGGGCCTCCACAATCCGACGTTGTAGTGCTTCTTGTTTATCCTGGTATTTGGCGATAAAGGCCTGGGGGTCGCGATCGAATTCTATTCTCTGTTCAACAATCTGCACCCTTAATTGGGGATCTTTTACAGTCTTGATTTCGGCATGCATGCCGAAACGGTCTAAAAGTTGTGGGCGGAGTTCCCCTTCTTCTGGGTTGCCTGAGCCCACTAACACAAAACGAGCGGGGTGTCTGACGGAAATACCTTCCCTTTCTACAGTATTCCAGCCACTGGCGGCGGAGTCCAGGAGGACATCTACCAGGTGGTCGTCTAGGAGATTGACCTCGTCTACGTAGAGGATCCCACGGTTAGCCTTGGCCAACAGGCCGGGTTCAAAGGCTTTTACCCCTTCGGTGAGAGCCTTTTCGATGTCGATGGTGCCACACACCCTATCTTCGGTGGCGCCGAGGGGGAGGTCCACCATAGGCACTTTTTTGCGGGTGACGGGTACAGTTTCACCCCGGAGGATTCTTTCTCTTACCTCTTCCCCCATAAGGTCGAAATCAGTAGGAGAGGAGTTATAGGGGTCATTCTCCACCACCTCAATTTCCGGCAACAAGTCAGCGAGGGCTCTAATAGTGGTGGATTTTCCGGTGCCTCTATCCCCCATAATCATAACGCCGCCGATTTTGGGATCGATTACGTTCAGCAAAAGGGCCAGTTTCATCTCCTCCTGGCCTACAATAGCGGTGAAGGGGAAAACAGGACGACGATTCTGCTGTTTAGCTGCCTCTACAGTTGCTACCATCATTGTTGCGACAGGACAAAAGAATATTCTTATAACCCTTCCATCATATTGATTTGCCCGACGCCAGTCAACTAGGCAGACTCAGACTTGGGCAAGGAGGTGGGGTGGATGAGCAACTGGGCAGTACTACGTTTTTCTACCATTTCTTTGGTGATGACACAGTGGTGGACGTCTTGACGGGATGGCAACTCGTACATTACGTCTAACATGATTTCCTCCACAATGCTACGGAGGGCTCTAGCACCCGTTTGGCGACGGTAGGCCTCTTGGGCTATGGCACGTAATGCCTCAGGTTCAAACTCCAAAACCACGTTGTCCATACCCAATAGTTTTTGGTATTGTTTTACTAGGGCATTGCGGGGACCTGTTAGAATTTCCATTAGTGCTTCTTCACTGAGGGGTTCCAATACAGCCACCACCGGTAGACGTCCCACAAATTCGGGGATAAGGCCAAAACGTACCAAGTGTTCTGCTTCCAACTGACGGGCCGCCCTTGCCAGTCTTTTTTCTCTACTGTTATCTTCTGGTACAATCTCAAACCCGAAAGCCCTCCTGCCCTTGTCCTGTTCTACTATCTTCTCCAGTCCCACAAAGGCACCACCGCAGATGAATAAAATATTCTTAGTGTCGACAGGAATACAATCTTGATAAGGGTGCTTTCTCCCACCTTGGGGGGGGACATTAGCTATCGTGCCTTCTAACATTTTGAGCAGGGCCTGTTGTACTCCTTCCCCAGACACGTCTCTGGTAATGGATGGATTTTCGCCCTTTCTAGCTATCTTATCTATTTCATCGATGTATACGATCCCTCTTTGGGCTTCCTCCACGTCAAAATTGGCCACCTGCAGCAAACGGAGGAGGATATTTTCCACGTCCTCTCCCACGTAACCTGCCTCGGTGAGGGTAGTGGCGTCGGCAATGGCAAAGGGCACATCTAGTATTTTCGCCAGAGTTTGAGCTAGAAGGGTTTTACCAGACCCCGTGGGGCCTATCAACAGTATATTTGACTTTTGCAGCTCTACCTCTTCTTCCTCTCCCCTTCCCATCAGATTGGCATTAATACGCTTGTAGTGATTGTATACTGCAACCGAGAGAATCTTTTTGGCCTCTTCTTGTCCAATAACATATTGATCCAACTGAGCCTTTATCTCTTTGGGTTTAGGTAGTTTTGTCAGATAACCCCGGCTGTAACTGCTACCACGTCTTGAGGAATAGGACTGGGAACGGGAGTAGGATTTGGTCCCCGAGGAGTGACTTCTGTTGGCGGGACCTAATTCCTCCTCCAGGATCTCGTTACACAGCTCTACACACTCATTACAAATGTACACCCCCGGTCCAGCAATGAGTTTGCGAACCTGTTCTTGGGATTTGCCACAGAAGGAGCATTTGAGGTGGGAATCAAATTTGGACATAAGCTCAAATATAGGGTGGTAGAAAGACGGTAAAATCTGTTGTCATAGGGCTATAACAGTTCATTCCAGTTGAGGGAGTTACGGCTAAGGGGTAGACTCACTCCTTCTCGGAGGATGACCCTGTCTATAAGGCCATACTCTTGTGCCTCGATGGAGGACATATAAAAATCCCTTTCTGTGTCAGCGGCAATTCTCTCTATGGGCTGTCCAGTGTGTTCGGCCAGCAATTCATTGAGTCTTTGTTTGATATAGAGGATTTCCCTGGCTTGGATCTCAATATCGCTGGCTTGACCTTGGGCGCCGCCCAGGGGCTGGTGGATCATAATGCGGGCGTTGGGCAATGCCATTCGTTTTCCTTTTGCCCCACCGGACAGGAGAAATGCCCCCATACTTGCGGCCAATCCGTAACAGATGGTGCTAACATCCGGCTGGATTTGTTGCATGGTGTCATAGATGGCCAGTCCGGCATATACTGACCCCCCGGGGGAGTTAATATATAGATAGATATCTTTTTCCGGATCCTCGGCTTCCAAGTAGAGTAACTGGGCCACTATAGTGTCCGCCACCTTGTCGTCAATAGGCGTGCCCAAGAAGACAATCCTTTCCCGCAACAGGCGGGAGTATATATCAAAAACCTTTTCCCCCATGCCGGAGGTTTCTACTACCATGGGCACAGTGGCCGACCAGATTTCCTCTTTTTTCTGCGAGATAATGTCGAAACGGTAAATACTCTCTATATCGGGCAAATTTGACCTGGATTGTAGCATCATACAAGCAACTCGCTCCCTTCGCCGGATGTGTTTGTTTCCTATCCAGCCCCTTATGGTCTCTTTTCTCTATTATAATATCAACTCAATACAGGTTTATTCTCCCAGTTTCTTTCTGATGGCCTCTACCGTTGTGTCTAATACTTGTATTCTAGCATAGTACTTACTGTTGGCAGAGACAATTTGCCAGGGGGCGAGGGCAGTACTGGTTTGGGCGATGGCTTGGTTGACTGCGACATAGTACAGGTTCCATTTTTCGCGATTGCGCCAGTCCTCCTCGGTTAGTTTATAGTTTTTATAGGGGTCATTTTGACGTTCTTGAAAGCGTTTCAATTGTTCCTCCGGGCTGATGTGTAGCCAGAATTTAAGTACTAAATAGTTGCAAGTGGCCAACTGAGCCTCAAACTCGTTGATTTCTCTATAGGCGCGACGCCATTCGGTTTCTGTGGCAAATCCTTCCACCCTCTCTACCAAAACTCGGCCGTACCAACTGCGGTCGAAGATGGCAATTTTTCCCAGGGGCGTCAGACTACGCCAAAAACGCCACAAATAGTGATATTGTTTTTCCTCTGGGCTAGGTGCAGCAAAGGCGTGTACCTCATAACTACGCGGATCCAGAATATCTGTTACTCTTTTTATAGTCCCCCCTTTCCCGGCTGCATCCCATCCTTCAAAAACCATTACCACCCCGATATTTTTCTCGAAGATCTCTTTTTGGAGGCGACGCAGTCTAACTTGGTATTCCTTAAGTATTTTTTTGTATTCAGACTTTGGGAGACTGAGACTCAAATCTACCTTTGCTAGGAAGTCTGGTTCAGTGGGAGATAGTTGCTCCTGATGACAAACCTGTATATGTTCTGCTTCTGATAAGACTTTTTTTTCCGCCAAGGCGGCTTTGATTCTAGCCACCATCTGAGTGAGAATTTTAACCCTTGCCCATCTTTGACAATTGGCTTCTACCACAATCCAGGGGGCTACTCCTGTGCTGGTATAAATTAGCATTTCTTCTGCCAATTGTTTGTACTTCTCGTAGTTCTTCAGTTGTTGCCAATCCTCTTTTCTTACCCGCCAGGATTCTAACTCGTCTTTCTCATAGCTTTTCAGGCGTTTTTTGAGTTCCTTTTCGCTAAGATGTAACCAGAATTTGATAATCACATATCCACCGTCCGCCAGTTGTCTTTCAAAGGCATTTATATCCCGCATGTATAATGGCACCTGTTGGGGTTTTACCCTGCCAAACAGTCTATCCTCTAGCACATGGGTGTACCAACTGTGGTAGAATACGTCTAT
The DNA here is from genome assembly GCA_015295805.1 of Geminocystis sp. M7585_C2015_104. NCBI lineage: Bacteria > Bacillati > Cyanobacteriota > Cyanophyceae > Chroococcales > Geminocystaceae > Geminocystis > Geminocystis sp. M7585_C2015_104. The sequence goes on from DVEF01000014.1 coordinate 10,647, forward strand.
TCGGCCGTGGGGGGGGAGTTTTTGCCAGAAACGCCACAGAAATGGGTATTTTTGTTCTTCCGGTGTGGGAGGCAGGGTGGGGTGTACTCTAAAACCCCGTGGATCCATGTGTTTCGTCATTTTCTTCACTGCTTTGCCCTTCCCCGCTGCTGCCCATCCTTCTAGTACCACTATCACCCCTAGTTTCTCCTGCCAACACCTCTCTTGTAGCAAATGCAACTCCCACATCAACTCCTTTGCCTTTTCCCTGTAGCTTTCCCTGTCCAACTCCACCCTCAGATCCACATTGTCTAACATCCTTTTCCTCTCCCTTGTTTATTTTTTCCCGGCACTATTTTTTTTTTTTCTCATTTTAATTCTGTCTTTCTAATTCTCTACTTTTACCTTTCTTTCCCAAATTTCCAATACTATTGCTAATTATTTTTAATAATGTTTTTGCCAGCCCAAGTGTCTTGGCAGTCCTTTCGCCTGCCGCCATGCCCCCCTCCTATCACATGTGGGGGGTAGAGAGGGATTGGGTAACATGGGATTGGAGGAGAATTTATATAGGAGGGTATGGAGGAGTTAGAAAGACACCAGTATTGGATGAGGGAGGCGTTAAAGGAAGCTTTTGTGGCGGGGAAAAAGGGAGAAATACCGGTGGGCGCGGTGATAGTGGATGGGGAAAATAGGCTGGTGGCGAAGGCTCACAACAGAAAGCAGGAGTTGCAGTCGCCGTTGGCACATGCCGAAATCCTGGCAATTGAAAGGGCTTGTAAAAAGTTGGGAAGTTGGCGTTTGGAAAACTGTATTCTGTATGTAACTTTAGAGCCCTGTATGATGTGTGTGGGTGCAATAGTTCAGGCTAGGCTGGGCGTCTTAGTATATGGTGCGGATGATTTTAAGACGGGAGCGGTGCGTACTGTTTTAAATTTGATAGACAGTGAGGCTTCTAACCACCGGGTAAGGGTTTGGGCGGGTGTCGAGAAAAGGGCTTGTAGTGATTTGATTCACTCTTGGTTTGAAAATCTCAGGATTACTATGAATTAGGGAAATTGGAACGAGGGTTATTGCCATATGGGGTATGGCATTTATCTCTTCTCTTCTTCATGAATCCTTCTCTCCCCCTCTCCTTTTTGCCTGCTCTCATTTCTTCTGGCACCCCCGCCATGGAGCCCACCACCCTCCCTCTTACCTATATTGTCTATAATTATTCTCATTTAAAAATTTTTCAGGCGCAGTGTCTTGGCAGTCCTTTCGCCTGCCGCCATGCCCCCATCCTATCATGAGAAAAAAAGAATGTCAAGGGGGTGTGGGGAATAATAGATATAGTGGGGAAAAAAGGGAAAAGATTGGCAACGGAAAAGAACAAGAAAGAGAAAAGAAAGAGGGATGAAAGATGAGATTGGATTTGCCATTGAGTGAAATATTTTATTACGAAGATTTTTTGGCCAAAGAAGAGGCGGATTGTTATTTTGAAAGGCTAAAAAATGAGATTGTCTGGGAAGAGAAGGAAATAACTCTCTTTGGCAAAACCTACAAAATGCCACGGCTGACGGCATGGTATGGAGATGCTGAGGCTGTATACAGCTACTCGGGTTTGACTTTTTATCCTAAACCCTGGAATGGGGTGTTGTTGTCGCTAAGGGAAAAGGTGGAAGGGTTTGTCGGGAGTAGTTTTAATTGTGTGTTGTTGAATTTGTACCGCGATGGAAAGGATAGTATGGGATGGCATAGTGATGATGAGAGGGAATTGGGGGAAAATCCCTTGATTGCTTCTGTGAGTTTTGGGGGTGAAAGGCGTTTTTTACTAAGACCTAAGGATAAAAGGAATCCTAAAAGGGGGGAGATAGTACTACGTCATGGTAGTCTTTTGATAATGGGGGGTGAAACGCAAAAGCACTGGCTACACGGTATTCCAAAAACCTCTAAGCCTGTAACAGCTCGTATAAATCTCACTTTCCGCTACATTAGGGGATAATAATTAACAGTACCATTAGCCTATTACGGTGTATGCGGATATTAATAATGGGGGGGACTCGTTTTATTGGGGTTTCCCTGACTAAAATCTTAGTGTCACAGGGACATTCTGTAGTGCTCTTCAATAGGGGGAATAATCCGCCACCAGTAGAAGGGGTTGAACAAATACATGGCGATCGCAAAAACACCCCTGAGTTGAAGGAAAAACTAGGAGGGATGCATTTCGATGCGATTTTTGACAACAGCGGGAGAGAATTGGAAGATACCAAGCCGTTGGTGGAATTGTTTGGCAATAAAGTCTCTCATTTTGTGTATGTAAGTTCGGCGGGGGTTTATCTTCCCTCCCACCAACTGCCTCACCGGGAAACAGATGCTATTGATCCAGAAAGTCGCCACAAGGGTAAATACGAAACTGAAGCCTATTTGCAGGCACAAGGAGTACCTTTTACCTCGGTGCGTCCAGTTTACATATACGGTCCTGGCAACTATAATGACCTGGAGGCTTGGTTTTTTGACAGGCTAGTGCGTAATAGGCCAATTCCTATCCCCGATGGTGGATTGTATATAACCCAGTTGGGACATGTCTATGACTTGGCCAAAGCCATGAGTCTAATTCTAGGCAACTCCAAGGCGGTTGGTCAGATTTACAATATATCTGGTGACAGATACGTTACTTTTACGGGTTTAGCTTTGGCTTGTGCGGAGGCGATGGGGAAAAAGCCAGAGGAGGTGGAAATCAGGTACTATGACGCGAATAAGTTTAATTTTGGCAAAAGAAAGGCTTTTCCCCTGAGGATACAACACTTTTTTGCGGATATTTCTAAGGCCCAAAGGGATTTGAATTGGCAACCTCAATACGACTTGGTGTCGGGGTTAAGAGACTCTTTTGAGAATGACTATCTTGCCAAGGGGAGAGATAAGGCAGAGGTGGACTTTAGCATAGATGAGGAAATTCTCTCCCACTGTTAGGGGTTTAGCCGTAGGGTATAAGACTTACATGACCATACCGCCATCCACATTGAAGACTTGGCCGGTGATGTAGCGGGAGGCCTCGTCGGCGGCGAGGAAGCGAATCATGCCGGCAACTTCTTCTGGTTTGCCAAAACGATTGAGGGGGATGAGTTTAAGAATCTCCTCTGCCTGTAGGCCACTAGTCATATCAGTTTCGATGAAACCCGGGGCCACTGCATTTACTCTTATCCCCCGGGAGGCGAATTCTTTAGCGAGGGTTTTGGTGAGGCCGATGATTCCAGCCTTGGCGGCACTATAATTAGCCTGTCCTGGATTGCCCATTTGTCCAGCAACGGAGGAGACGTTGATAATGACCCCACTTCTTTGTTTAAGCATCACCTTACCGACGGCCTTGCAACAGAGGAAGACGCCGGTGAGATTCAAGTCGATAACCGCCTGCCAGTCTTCCAATTTCATGCGTAACAGGAGGGTGTCTCGGGTAATGCCGGCATTGTTGACGAGGATGTCAATTCTGCCCCATTTATCGAGGGTGGTTTTGACCATCTCCTCCACCTGTTCAGCTTTTGACACATCAGCTTGAATGGCAATAGCTTCTCCGCCGGCGGCTAAGATGGTGTTGACTACTGCTTCTGCGGCTTGACTGTTGCTGGCATAGTTAACGACAATTTTCGCCCCCTCACAAGCCAAAGCTAGGGCGGTTGCCCTGCCGATGCCCCTGGAGGCTCCGGTAATAATTGCTACTTGTCCTTGTAGTCTCTGTAAATTGGGGGGTAATAGTTCTAGCATAGTGGTAAAGACAAAATTAGATGCAGAGGATAGTTTAGCGTAAAGGGTGGTCCTGGTTTATAGGATTGGCTTATAGGGATTGATTGTTATACTGGAAGAGGGAACTGGAAAAAAAGGTGGGGCATGTCAGTAAGAAAATCAGAATATGAGACGGCATTAGCAGATTATAGCAATCGTCACAGGGTGGTGTCCTTACTGGGAGCTTACAGACAATATCTAGAGATGATTCCCAGTATGAGGAGGCCAACAGAGAGTGTGATAACAATCCCGCTGCCAGTAGCCAGGGTTAAGAATCTAAGAACAGTTTACCGGGCAGAGGAGTTGTCTCCAGAGGCGAGCAATGAGGTGACACCAATTCCTTGTGATATAGCTATCCTAATGTGTGATCCGGAGTGGAAAATCAAGGTGGGGGTGGAGATACTAGTATTTATCCATCGTCCTGGAGAGGATTTTTCTGACTTACTGAGACGTTGGCGGCGGTGTCAGGTGTATCTCAACAAGGAGTACGAGTGGATTATGCCCCCTACTGAAGCACACATGTTTAGTGATGTAGCGGAGGAGCTCCACCCCCTATTTGTAGTATTCCCGCAAACCCCCGAGAGGATTAGGAGGGGTCTGAGGGGGGCCAATCTGCCCTATGTGGAATACACCCCCCAAACCACCGTAGAGGAGACAAAACTATGTCCACCGCCGTTAGAGAGAGGGAACTGAGCGCTTGGGCTTGCGGAAATTGCCCCTGAGGGAGGGTTTGCTGGGGGCGGGGGGGGGCACTTCCCAGTCTTCTTGCAACCAGGAGGGACAATCGCGGTCGTAGAGCAATTGGAGGGCGGCGGCGGCGATGGCGGCGGGTTCGTATTCTCCTTGTAGTTCCTTGACCAGAGGTAGGAAGGAGGCCAGTCTTTCCCCAGCAAGGGTGTCTTTAACCTGTGCCATGAGTTTTTGCATGCGTTTGTTTTCCACCTGTGCCCTGGTGGGGAGGGGGGTGACTTTTAGGGTTTTATTGAGACGATGTTCGATTTGCCTCAACAGACGACGCTCACTGGCTTCTACTAGGGATATAGCCTTTCCTTCTTTTCCTGCCCTGCCGGTGCGTCCTATTCTATGGATGTAGGTTTCTGTGTTATCAGGTAAGTCAAAATTAAACACATGGCTCAAGTCAGAGACGTCCAAACCCCTGGCGGCAATATCGGTAGCCACTACCAACTTAATTTTGCCTTCTCGCCAGCGTTGAATAAGTCTTTCCCTTTGGGCTTGACTTAAATCCCCGTGGTACTCGTCCACACTCAATCCTGCCTCTTGTAGCCTTGCCGTCAGTTCTGAGGCTGTCTTTTTAGTGCGTACAAAAATAATACCAGATTGTGGGGCTTCAATTTCCAGGATGGGGAGGAGGGCTTTAGTTTTGGTCCAGCCGCGGGGGACAAAATAGACGTATTGTTCAATTTGGGAGGGGGTAGTCTGGGGTTGATCGCCGGTGACGTAGACGGGGTTTCGGAGGAAATCCTGGATAAGTTGTTGAATTTCCTTAGGCATGGTGGCGGAGAAGCAGGTAGTTTGACGGGAAGGGGGAGTTTGGGAGAGGATTTGTCTCACATCGTCGATGAAGCCCATACTTAACATCTCATCGGCCTCATCCAAAACTACATAGCGGAGGCAGTCAAGGCGAAGATTACCTCGATTCAACAGGTCAATGATACGTCCGGGGGTGCCTACTACGATGTGGACACCTTTTTCGAGCATGCGGATTTGTCTTTCAATAGATTGGCCGCCGTAGACAGTCAAAACATAGATTTTTTCCTTGCCTATGACGTCTTTTAGGAATTCAGCCACCTGTTGAGCCAATTCTCTGGTGGGGGTGAGGACGAGGGCTTGGACTTGTTTGTTATTGGGTTCTATTAGTTCTACAATGGGCAGGGAGTAGGCGGCTGTTTTGCCGGTGCCGGTTTGGGATTGTCCTACCACGTCGTGGCCTGATAGAATTTGGGGTATGGCCAGGGACTGGATCTTGGTGGGTGTTACAAAGCCGATTCTGTCCAATTGGGCGACTAGAGAGGGGGAGAGTCCTAGACTTGCGAATGATGTAGTCATGTGTACTGTGTGTTTCAGACGTGTACTAAAGATAGCTCTACGGCCACAGTATGGGACTAAACTGTTTCACCGTAGAGGTCATAGACATCGGCGGCGGTGATGAGGACGGGGGTTATTTGCCCGAGGGTTGCCACTCCCTTGACATAGACTAGGCCGTCCACATCGGGGGCGAAACGGGGTGAGCGTCCTATCATTTCACCGGTTGCGGGGTTTTCTTGTTCGAGCAGTACAGGCACTATCTTGCCCACCTCCGCCTTATTTTTGGAAGCGGCAATGGGTTGTTGTACTTCCATTAACCTATTACGCCTTTCCTCCTTGACTTTTTCGGGCACTTGTTCACTCATGTTATAGGCCTTAGTGCCCTCTTCTGGGGAGAAGGTGAAAACCCCGACATGGTCAAACTGATGTCTTTTTACGAATTGTAACAGATGTTGGAAGTGTTGTTCAGTTTCGCCGGGGAAGCCGACGATAAAGGTGGTTCTCAGTATAGCATCTGGCAGGGCGGTTTTGACACGTTCGATGATTTCGTCATTGACTCTGCCTTGCCAGGGACGATTCATGCGTTTGAGGATTTCAGGGTGGGAGTGTTGGAGGGGCAAATCCAGGTATGGCAGGACATTGTCGGTGGTGGCGATAGCTTCAATCACCTTATCGGTGAGGCCGGTGGGGTAACAGTATAGCAGTCTAATCCAGGGTATGTCTACTTTGCCGAGGGCTTTTAACAATTCTGCCAGTTTTGGTTCGCCATAGAGGTCTACGCCGTAGTTGGTGGTAATCTGGGAGATAAGGATTAATTCTTGTACTCCCTCGTCTGCCAACTGTTGTGCCTCTCTAACGATGGACTCGATAGGGCGGGATCTTTGTTTGCCCCTAAGGTGGGGGATAATGCAAAAGGAGCAGTTGTAGTCGCAGCCCTCGGCGATTCTGAGATAGGCGACTCCCTCAGTGGTGGTGCGATAACGGGGAATAGTCTCGTCGGCTATAAAGGTGGGGTTTTCGGATACGGCCTTTACTCTTTCTCCCGATTCCACTTTCTTTATTATGTCTACTATATTCTGATAGTCGCCGGTGCCAACTATAGCTACTGCTTCGGGTATTTCTGCCAGTAAAATGTCCTTAAAGTGTTGTGCCATGCACCCCGCGATAATAATTTTTTTATTGTTTTCCGCCAATTCTACTAGGGTTCTGACTGATTCTCTACGGGCGTCTTCTATAAAACTACAAGTATTTACAATGACATAATCAGCCAATTCTTCGTTAGCATCAACCCCATAGCCAGCCTGGGCCAGTAATCCCAGCATGTGTTCAGTGTCAATACGGTTTTTTTCACAGCCGAGGTGAGTGATGGCGATAGTTGGCTTTTTGCCCATAAGCGGAAGGGAGGTGGAAAACAACCCCTCGATCATAACAGATCCGGGGGTTGGGAGGCAACTACAATTTGTTATATCCTGCGTTTTTACTTATAAGGTATAGTTCCAGTTTAGCCAATTGTTGTTAGTACTCAGCTTGACTTTACAGTTGTTGGTTTGCTGGAGTGAGTAGGGGGAAAAAGGGCGCCCAAGGGGGGAGGGGAATTCAGGAAAGTGTTCTACTGAGACGTTGATAGACAGTTACCAGGGAGTTTTCATCGCCGACGTTACCAGGGAATAGTACCACTGGCAGGTGGGGGAAAAGAGGGTGATTGTCGGGGGTAGTAATAACGGAACATCCGGGTATTATCTGACCCAACAATCTGGCGACTCTGAGACTGAGGCCATCACTGAGGACGTCATTAGAGGTGATGCCTCCCTTGCTGATGAGAAAGCCGATATGGCGGGGCAAACCACGAACAATATCCATCAACACGGAGGAGACTTGTTTGCCGAATTGAAGACGGGAGTGGACAGAGGGGAAAGTCAATTCTTCTCTACTGGTGTAGACGACGGGGGTTTTGTCTTCTGCCAGGGCGTGTTTTACTTCTGCTAGGGCTTTTGCAATAATATTGTCTCTCTGTTGTAGGTCATCTTTGAGGATGGCCACATCTACTTCGATGCCATAGGTGTCGGGGAGGGAGAGGAGTTTATTTAGCTGTTGAGTAGTTTTTTTGACGTGGGAGCCAACTATGACTACGCCCCTGTTATTATTAGGTTTGTACTTAGCCATTTCGGCGGGGGGGATAGGTTGTGGGCCTAGGCCGGCGAGGGAGGTGAGGATGCTTGCGGCACTGCGGAGGAGGAATTTTTTGCCTTCCTTGGCTACTGTAAGGATGTCTTGGGCAAACCTGTCAAAATCTTCTTGAGTTTCCCCGTCTACCACCACACACTGGTTATTTTCTAGCTGACGGAGACGGGTTTGGACGCCCCTACGGATGTCGTCTAATAGGAATCTTTCTACTTGTTCTGCCTTAATTTTTCCCTTAGTTTTTTCCTCCACATACAAAGGCAGATAACTGTGATGGTAGCCGAATACGGAATCTTTGGCAAATTCGGTTTCGTGGACTGGCGTTTCCCTTCCGTCTATGATGAGATAATGGGTGGAGTTGCGGGTGATTCTGCCTCCTTCAAAGAAGGCTGGGATGAGGAAGTGGGCGGAAAAAGGGCCTAATTCCTCTGCTATTACATCTGTTTCCAGGGGGTAGTGTCCTCTGAGGGTGGAGTCTGAGCGACTTACAATAAGGTAGTCTGGCAAAGAGGCCAGCTGGATAGCTTTTTTTAGGTTACGACACACTTCACGAGTAACCTGTGCTGCTTGTTCTGAGGGCAGGGCGCGGGTGTTGGTGAGGACAAAGAAGATGGGGCAGTTGTCTTGCAGTGCTTCTACAAGGGTATCCACATCCCACTGTAGGAGGAGTAAACAACTGTGAACTGTTTGACTGCCAGTGGGGTCGTCGTCCAGGACAATAATTTTAGGTCTTTCCGTCATAACAGGGGAATGGGGATTGGGGTATGGGGGAGGGAGCGCATCGCCATGGGCTCGTAGCTGAGCACGTAGTGATACGCTCTTCCCTGTTATATCATGTTACAAGATCAATTGCAATAAAGTTAAACGTCATAGGGGGCTTTACCGGAGAATTTGAGGGTAGCCGGTTCAGGGTTTTGGCCTATTCTTCTGTCTTTTTTACCATGATATTGTCTGCCCTCGTTGACTTTTTCGGGGAAGACACCATCGGCGGGGTGGAGATATTGGATTTCGCCGTTGGGGTAGATGCGGTAGATTTTGTAGTTTTCGATTTTGGGTTTGAATTTAGTGCGCAGTTGGGTGCCTAGGGCTAGACACTGTTCTTTACGGGCAAAATACAGGATATTCTCCCCTTCATGCATAATAGCGGCACCGCCGGTGGGCATTTCAAAAACCTGTTCTTTGGGACTAGTCCAGGTGATGGCATATTTTTCCTCCCTGTCGGCGGCGGAGAGTAGGCCACCGGTGCTTCCGCCGAATTTGGGGGTTTTACCGGTTAATTGGATGGTTTCGCTCATATATTTCTGGCTTTTTTAAGTACTATTTGCTATCTGGGCCATGCTACCACCTCCCGCCCCTATCCTGTGCATCTTTGTTATGAACTGTAACAGTTTGTGGTTTCTTTGTTACAAAGGTATTAAGAGGGAACAGTGATCTCGGTGAGGACTTCGTAAAAATTGGTTTCCGGGGGTGCGGCGAAGAGGTGTTTCATTTCTTCTAGAATCTGATCGTGGACGGGGTTGCGATTGTCCTCCATGTCGTCAATTTTGTCCCAGATGATAAAGGCGATACCTTCGTCGGTGTTAGGTTTTTGGAATAGATATGCTCCTTTGAAGCCGGTTTTGTAGGTAGCTACTGCCTTTTCGAAGAGTTTTTGGGCTTCTGGGAATTTCCCCGGTTTAAACTTGGCAGTAGCCACGTAGGCGCAGCGATGACGTAAAAAGTCCGAGAATTCTTGCATAATTGTGCCCTGATGTAGGTTATCTTAGAATCATCTTAGTTTTTTTCTAGAAGGATTGGGGCAGGGGTGTAATAAAACTCCATAGAGGTTAAAGGCGACAACTTTGTCTTTTGCGGGCGTGCTCAGGTTGAATCCAGGAATAGGCAAAGTGGCTGATGGACTGGATGTCTGGGAGGCGACTGCGGATTGCCTCCATTTGGGATTCCAGAGACGGCCTTTGGCCATCATTTCTTCCCCAGAAGCCTGCTAATACTGGTTTCACATTACGACGGTTTTGGGCTACCTCTGCAACCCGCTTTACCTGTTCTACTATACAAAGGGGATTACCACAGAGGGCGTAAGACATGGGATGCCATTCGAGGGTTTGGGGGAAACTATCCCAGGGTTGGAGACGGGAGTCGAAGCCTATATCTCCCACAGCCTGATTGCCTTCGGGGAAGAAAACCGCACCGGCGGGGATACCTCGTTGTCTTACCTGACTAGTGACAAAGTCTAAAAAGTTAATTACCCCTTGGGCGGCATGAGCTACGGTGAAGTACCATAGTTCTATCTGTAGGTTAGCCAGGGTATCTGATTCGGGGGAGGTGGGATTTCTGCCTTGCCAGAGGGGGGTTATCTCGTCGGGGAATAGTTGCCTCATTTGGTTCAAATCCTCGGCGGTGATGAATCCCTTGTCAATATAGGTTTCCAGTAGCCATCGCCCCTGCTTATTCCTTGCCCTTGCTAAAAGGGCTTCCCTAGAGGCTGGACTGTAAATCCATAAGTCCTTCACCTTGCCCACCACCGAGTCTTGCCCGGTGCCTCGCGGATAACGTATGTAGTCGAACAGTACTCCATCTGGCCTTCTTTGTAATACCAACTGTAACATCTGATTATAGTCTTGTATTGCCTGGCGATTATAGGGGTCTACAAACGCTTGAGACTGGTCATGGACGAATTCGATACTAGTTTGATTGCGGCCGTTACGGGCGAGTACATGTTGTCTATCAGGACGTTGAGAGTAAAGATAGCCAAAATTGAGGGAAAATAGCCAGGCATATACTTTTAGGCCTCTTTTTCTTCCCTTTTCAAGGGTTTCTGCCAGCAAATCCCGGTTTTCATAGCCGGGCATATCGATGACACTGGGCCAGACGGTGGTATTCTGGCTTTTAGGGAGTAGGACCCTACCATCAAAGAATACTTCCAGGTAGACGGTGTTATAGCCCATGTTGACAATTTGGTCCAACACCTCGTCTAGGGCGCCCGGTTTAACATCACAGGGGTACAGTCGTAACCAAATGGCTTGCTCTTTTAGCCAATGTTGACGACGACAGTTGTATAGCCAGTCTGCATGTTGTTTGAGGAGCTTGTCGTATTCCCGTTGTGCGTTTACATCTCCCGCTATGGCTTTTTTTCTTAAATTATCTTTGAGGGCAATAGCCTGTGGGTTTAATTGACAATAGGAGCCTGTGGCAGCGGAGGCAGACAGGGGGGGGGCAAGCAGAGGTAGGAGAAAAAGAAGTATGCTAAACCAGGAATACCGCCTCATACCATGAACTAGCTAAGGGATGGACTGTTTTCCATTTTTAACACAGGCAGCTGGAACAGGGGTAGGGTGATGGTAACGGTGGCTCCCAGGTCCTCCCCCATGCTATAGAATGAGATTTGTCCACCCATGGCTTCTACCAGGCGTTTGGAGATGGCCAAACCCAAACCGGTACCGCCATAGGCTCTAGTCCTAGAACCATCTACCTGGTAGAATGTTTCAAAGAGACGTTCTTGTTTTTCCAAGGGTACACCAATGCCGGTATCTTCCACGGTGATTTTAATCATTCCTGGCAGTTTTTCGCCGTGGAACATAATCTCCTTGGCGATGATTTCAGTTCTCACTTCAATCCCCCCTTCATGGGTAAACTTGAGAGCATTACCTACCACATTTAACATCACTTGTAGCACTCTCTGATAGTCTGCGTATAGTAGCACTTCGTCGTAGGTAGGGGGAAGACTGATTCGGAAATATAGGTTTTTTTTCTGGGCCTGTGGGACAGCAAATTTAGAGATGTCTTGGAATATTTGCCGGAGGGAAATGGGGGCGAATTTAAATTCCATCTTCCCCGCCTCTATTTTAGCTATATCCAGGATGTCGTTAATGAGATTGAGCAGATGAATAGCCGAGTCGTAGGCCTGTTGGATAAATTCCCTAGCTTCTTCCGGGTCATCCGCCATGTCGTCCAGCACCAGCTTAAGAAAGCCTATAATGCCATTGAGGGGTGTTCTCAATTCATGGCTGGTGGTGGCCAGAAATTCGCTTTTGAGACGGGAGGCTTCTTCTGCTTGCCTAGTTGCCTCTTCTAGTTTATGATATATACTAGCATGGGCTATGGCTGTGCCCACCTGGTCTGCCAATTCCTCCACCAACTCCCATTCTGCTTCACTCCACACCCTGTGACGGTCACATTGGTGTAGACAGATAATACCATTGAGTTCACCCTGGTAGAAGGTAGGCACAAGGAGTACAGAAAGGGCGTCACATTGGGGGTAGTGGGGGGAGAAGGCAACTGCCCGTCGACTCCATACGGCCCCTTGTACCTCCTGATAGTGGTGAAGCTCAAACTCAAGGCCGAGAAGGGAGGGGCATTGGGGCTGACGGTATTCTGACCGGACTTTTAGTCTTTTCTTGTCACTGGTGGGAGTCAATAACAGACAGCGGCTTACCTTTAGTGCCTCGCCAATGCTATCTACTGTTTGTTGGCCTATAGTGTCCAGATTAAGGGTGCGACGGATTTTCCGGGCAATACTGGTAAGGAGTCTGTGGTAGAATTCGGCTTCTTGGGGAGGGGAGAAGTCATTATCTTCAGCAGTCTGGTTTGATTGTTTTAAATGGTACCCTGTAACAAGAACCGACTCCGCCTCCCCTTCAGAGTTAACCAGGGGACTGATATATAATTCAAAGGGGATTTCAAAGCCATCGTAACAGAAGACGGCACGACACCGTTGGGGCATTTTTCTGGAGATAACCCCTTGTAGTCTTTCCAAATAGGTGTGTTGCAGGAGGGGTTTTAAAGGAGGGGCAGAGGAGGGGGGTGTTTCCCGGAGAGAGGATAAAACGTTTTCCGGCAGGAGATTGGGGGGAATCTGCCAGTAGAAGGAGAGGTACTCCCCATCACGGTTTTGGACAAATACTATTTCCGCACCTAGATGGGAAAATTTATCACCCCCGTTATAACAAAGACAATATAGTCTCATAGATTGTCCTGACGGTGTTTATCCTCGTCTTGGTGGCGGGGTTTTTCCTCGTCTAGACTGGGGGGCCTAATCATTCCACTCACCCCTGGGGGGCACAGGGGGGTTTCGACGAAGACGACGGGTTAGGTCATTGTCTTCTGCCTTTTCCCCCCTAAGCCATTGTTTTAGGGCTAATTCTATTATTCTACTGGGGTCATTGGTGAGATGTCTGATTTTTTCCACCAACTCCGAGTCTAGATGAACGGAAATTTCCACCTTCTCCCTGTCAGTTTCTCCGTACAAGGTGTTATCATTCATATAGTTGCCTCTTGTGCTCCTGGACAGTGTTTCTCTTATTCTATTTTCCTCAAAAAGGACAGATCTTCACCCCATAATATTACAATAAGTTAAGAAACATTAAAACTGCTTATAACCATACTCCGAGACAAACTACATATATGACTGAGGCTCCCGTAAACTTGATCCGCAATTTCTGTATAATAGCCCACATAGACCATGGGAAATCAACACTAGCAGACAGATTGCTACAGGCCACAGGGACTGTTACAGAGCGGGAGATGAAGGAACAGTTCCTGGACAACATGGAGTTAGAGAGGGAGAGGGGGATTACTATAAAACTCCAAGCGGCAAGGATGAAATATAGGGCCAAAGATGGGCAGGAGTACGTGTTAAATCTGATAGACACCCCGGGCCATGTGGACTTCTCTTACGAGGTTTCACGGTCTTTGGCGGCTTGCGAGGGGGCCTTGCTGGTAGTGGATGCTTCCCAGGGGGTGGAGGCACAAACCCTGGCTAACGTGTACCTGGCATTGGAAAACAACTTGGAAATAATCCCTGTCCTCAATAAGATTGACCTACCCAGTGCTGACCCGGAGCGTGTTATCCGTGAAATAGAAGATGTTATAGGTTTGGACTGTAGTGAGATAATACTAGCGTCGGCCAAAACGGGGGTAGGAATAGAGGAAATTCTAGAGGCCATAGTGAAAAGAATACCACCACCAAGGGATACGGTGAATGAGCCCTTGCGGGCATTGATTTTCGATAGCTACTACGACTCATACCGGGGAGTGGTGGTATACTTCCGAGTAATGGATGGGAGTCTCAAAAAAGGAGATCGCATCCTGTTAATGTCCACGGGAAAGGAATATGAACTGGACGAGATTGGGGTGTTGTCGCCATACCAGATGCCAGTGGAGGAGTTGCATGCCGGAGAAGTAGGTTATCTTGCAGCGGCCATAAAGAGTGTCGGAGATGCCAGGGTAGGTGATACCATAACCTTGGCTAAAAAACCGGCATCACAGCCTCTGCCAGGTTATGCTGAGGCCAAACCCATGGTATTCTGTGGACTATTCCCCACCGATTCCGAGAAATATCCCGACTTGAAGGAAGCATTGGAGAAACTGAAACTAAACGATGCGGCCCTTCATTTTGAGCCAGAAAACTCCACCGCCATGGGTTTTGGTTTCCGTTGTGGCTTTTTGGGCCTGTTACACATGGAAATCGTCCAGGAGCGTCTGGAAAGGGAGTACCATCTGGACTTGATAGCAACCGCCCCCTCAGTAGTATACAGGGTGACCTGTACTGATGGCAAGGTATTAGAAATTGATAACCCCAGTGCCCTACCACCCCCACAAAAACGGGTTAAAATTGAAGAGCCTTACGTAAAGGTGGAGCTCATCACCCCGGAAACCTATGTAGGGGCGTTGATGGACCTGTGTCAGAGTCGGCGGGGGATATTCATAGATATGCGTTATTTTACCCAAAGCCGTACCTGTTTGATTTATGAACTCCCTCTGGCGGAGGTGGTTACCGACTTCTTTGACCAATTGAAGTCTCGTTCTCGGGGCTATGCTAGTATGGAGTATCAGTTTATTGGCTACCGAGAAAGCGATCTAGTAAAACTTGACATTCTGGTGAATAAAGAGCCAGTAGACGCCTTGTCAGTAATAGTGCATAGAGACAAAGCCTATCAGGTTGGACGAGCTTTGGTGGAAAAACTGAAAGAATTAATACCACGCCACCAATTTACAGTGCCAATTCAAGCTGCAATAGGCTCAAGAGTTATTGCCAGTGAAAGCATCCCAGCCTTGAGAAAAGATGTATTAGCAAAATGCTATGGGGGCGACGTAACCCGCAAGAAAAAACTATTGGAAAAACAGGCAAAAGGGAAAAAACGAATGAAGGCCATCGGCACGGTAGAAGTACCCCAGGAAGCCTTTATGGCAGTATTGAAACTGGAGACTTAGCACAAAAGGCCATCCCCTGCTAAAATCCTAATATCTCCTATCAGCACCGAGCAATATGATTCTACCAGGTTCAGTAGTACAAGTCAAAAACCCCGACGACATTTACTATCGCTTTCAGGGAATAGTGCAAAGGGTAACCGATGGCAAAGCCGCCGTCTTGTTTGAAGGGGGTAACTGGGATAAGTTAGTCACCTTTAACCTCTCGGAGTTGGAAGAAGTTCCCCCTCAGAAAAAATAATAAAGGATAATAAACTACTGTGCCCCCTCCCCCTTGACTTTTTCTCTTTTTCCCCTTATAATTGTAGTTGTGGTTGCCAAGGGCGCCACCAGTTGACAGTTCAATCTCTGCGGGCATAGCTCAGTGGTAGAGCGTCACCTTGCCAAGGTGAATGTCGCGCGTTCGAATCGCGTTGCCCGCTTTTTCTTTCCCCCTCACTCCCCCTTTTAACAACAAAAATATTCCTGAGTGCTTCTCATAAATCCCTCCAAGGCCGGGGTATTGCCCCTATATCCATTTCCCAAGGGCAGGCTTGTTGTATATCCCATCAAACCTTCCTATGTCCCTTGTCATCATCTTATTTAGTCTTAGTAAATCGTTTAAATCTCTGCAAGAAAGTCTTTTCTGTTTTTAATCCTCCTTTTGTATTTACTTAGGGCTCCATCCAGCCGTTTTACATCATTATTGAGCACAAATATTTTTTTATCGTTCATAACAAAAACAAATATATTGCCATTGGCTTGTTATTTGTTGTAAACTTCCAGATAAACTATTTTCCCTCCTATTTTCCCCTTCAGCCAAAATCGTGAGCCCGCCCAGGAAACTGACCATAAATGGGGAATCTTATGCTTCTCAAATACATGAATAGCAAGGGATACTGAGAACATTTAATATAACAGTAAAAACTTTTTGGTTTTTCCATCTCGGTTTTTTTACTGTAAGTTTCTCCTATTTCGAGCCTTATTATAGGATGTGCCTTCGGTTGACGCTCCGGTCATTA
The DNA here is from genome assembly GCA_015295805.1 of Geminocystis sp. M7585_C2015_104. Lineage (NCBI taxonomy): Bacteria > Bacillati > Cyanobacteriota > Cyanophyceae > Chroococcales > Geminocystaceae > Geminocystis > Geminocystis sp. M7585_C2015_104. The sequence goes on from DVEF01000014.1 coordinate 26,816, forward strand.
TTGGAGGCTTTGCCACTAATAATACTGAGCTTATTAATTTTTAAATTTTTTGAGATTGAATATTAAATACAGAGGGTTTTAAAATTATTTCCTCTTATTGAATCAATTTACATTGCTCGCCTGTTTTTTGAGTAAATATTTTTCTTCTAGGGAGAAAGTAAGGGTGTTGACCCTCCAGGGTGTGGGTGTCTAAACTTAAAGAGATAGTGTACATATACCCGTATTTCCCTCATACCATATTTTCCTAC
>DVEF01000015.1 GCA_015295805.1 Geminocystis sp. M7585_C2015_104
TATGATGTATGGGAGGATGAGGAGGAATATCGTCCTGAAAAGGTGAATATCCCCCGGAAACAAAAAATGCCTGAATATGAGGAGGGTTAAGCCAAATACAGATGACGACACATCTGGCAATGGCCTTTTATACATGGAAGGGCCTCCGGGTAGCCTATCGCTGTTGTCTTCCCGCCAATCCCACCAGTAGGGCAGTGGTTTTTGTTCACGGTTTTGGGGCTAATAGTGGTCATTGGCGTCATAACCTCCCTGTAATAGGCAAACACTATAACAGTTATGCCCTTGACCTTCTGGGATTTGGAGCCTCTGACAAACCCAGTCCCCGTCTTATTCCATATACATTTGAAACTTGGGGCAAACAGCTGGGAGATTTTTGTAGGGAAGTGGTGCAACAGCCCGTCATCCTGGTGGCCAATTCCATAGGCTGTATAGTGGCAATGCAGACGGCAGTATTCTATCCCCAATTGGTTTTGAATATTGCCGCCTTTAATTGTTCACTACGTCTGTTACACGAGCGTAAACGAAAAACCCTCCCCTGGTATAAGAATTGGGGGGCCCTTGTTTTACAGAGGCTACTGAGGAACCGTTGGCTGGGGAGCTACTTTTATCACTTCCTTGCCCGCAAGGAGGTTATTAGGGAACTCCTACTGCAGGCATATCAAGAAAAGAGGGCAGTGGATGAGGAGTTAGTAGAGCTGATCTATCAGCCTTCTCAATCTCCGGGGGCCATGGATGTCTTTCTGGCCTTTATCAATTATTCTACTGGCCCTATACCAGAGGAGCTCCTTCCCATTCTACCCTGTCCTATTACTTTTTTTTGGGGGAGTCTAGATCCATGGGAGCCAGTACATTTGGGCAGAAAACTGGCAGAATACCCCTGTGTAAAGGATTTTATCGAATTGGAAGGGTTGGGTCACTGTCCCCACGATGAGGCGCCTCAGGTTGTCAATCCCCTCCTTTTAGAATGGTTGGCTAAAATCTAGGGGCTATGAGAGGTTGTAGGGAAAGTGGCTTGTCTCTCCCTCCCAACCACCCAGTATTGGGAGGAGGGGAGATACTCATAGCTGCGATAAAATAGTTCAGCGGCACAGATTCTTATCCCTTCCGAACTAATATAGGCCACTTCTGGCACGGGATGGGGAGGGAGGGAGGAAGGGGCCCTGGCTACTAATCCGGCAATCCTCAACTGGGTGGGTTGCATTTTCAATGCCATGATTACTGCCTGACGATTGCCATTAGCCCCGGCATGGGCTATTCCCCGTAATACTCCCCAAATTAAAACATCTCCCCCTGCCACAATTGTCGCACCCGGATTTAAGTCTCCCACCACCACTACACTCCCTGGATGGCAAATTTCCACCCCCGAACGAATGGTTGTTTTCAGGTACAATGGTTCCGATAGTTCTTGACTTGTTTCCTTTGGTTCTTCCATAATATCTTGTATTACGGAGTAGCCGCTACTGGCCGCCGCTACTGCTGTTTGTCTCCTCTTTGTAATTACTAGCTCCAGTTCCAGTCCCACCTGTTCTAGTATAGTTTTTAACTCATTCAATTGTCGCCTGTCCAACAGACGTCCCTGGGTTTGTAGTTGGGTTTTTGTACCGGGTTGCCATGACTTTTCTATTTTTTGTAGTCTATACTTGAAGTCGTCTATTATTTTCTGCCATGTCTCATTTTCTCCCCCCTCTGTTGTTGCCGGCAGTGTTACCTCTACTATTTTGCCCTTCCTGGTTAGGTTTATTTGTTCTTTTATTGTCGGCTCGACTTTCCCTTTTTTCTCTTCATTATTCCCCTGAATATTTTGCTGCTCCATCATGATGTCTTATCAAATACGCTCCTATTGGCCCGGTTATATTTATTATAGTTTTTCTCAGGTAAATCCTTTGTATCACTCAAAAAGGTCCAGGGGAAAATAACCATAAGTGCCCACAATAGCCTCATTTTCCCTGGAAAAAATTGTGAGCAGCACCCCCCGATAATTTTCCGGATATGATTCCCAGTAGTAGTTTTTTTTCTCGGTGCTAAACTTCATGTAGACTCCACTATTTATCTCCCTTGTCTTCTCAATTTTAACTTCAAAATCACTGCCAAAAGCCCTCAAATAGGAATTCAAACTCCTCACTGCCTCTTCGATGTTGTCGGCACAAATACCGAAGTTTTGGGCGTCAGAAAGACTTACAATTAGTTTTAATGCCTCTTGTAATTGTTTTTTCTCCTCTTGGGAATTTATAACTTTAACCTGGGAACAACTATAACTTTTTAATAGAGACAAAGACTCTGCCAAAAACCTCTCCATGGAATCATCAATAACAACAAATACCAACTATTTATAATCCTACGTTAGAATATCATGCATCCTGGAAAACTACAAGGGGAAAAACCCCGCTAGCACTTTCTGGTATCATGGATTTTAGTTTTAATCTTCCCCCTCGATGAGATTGTATATTTTTCCTAGCAGATTGTAGGCTGAGTCGGAGTTTTTTGCCAGCCTAGCAAATTCCACTAGCCTTGCCAACTCTCTTTTCAGTAGACTCCTTTCTACCGCCCAAGCATCCCTTTCCATCAGTGGGGGCAAGACTATCATATCAAAGATATTGGCCTCTTTCTTACCAGGATATGGGCGTAAAATCCTCCCCCTTCTTTGAATAAATTGACGGGGATTTGTGCTACTGGCAAGAATTACTGCATTGGCAATCATGGGAATGTCTACTCCCTCATCCAAACATCTAATGGCTACAATTCCATCCAATTCCCCATCCACTAGTTGCCTTTTAATTCTTTCCCTTTCCTCCGTGGGAGTTTCAGCAGTGTAAGTATTGACTTTGTAGTTTAATTCCTTGCCCAGAATTTGAGTTACTGCCTCTAGTTGTCTTGTGTTTTGACTGACATTCCCATCCCCACAGTAAAACAGAGTAGGTTTCATTTCTCTTCTTTCTCTCATTAAATTTCTTAGGGCTATTAATTTATTTTCTGCTACTGCCACCAGACGCGCCCTTTGCAACAATAGACTCCTCAAACGAGGACTATATTCTATGTCTTCTCCATCTGATATAGCCCAGCCTATCTTCTGAGTTATCCTAGCATATTTTATCGCTTCTTCGTAGGTTAATTCTACCATTATCGGATAGTAGTTGTATTCCACAAGGGCTCCTTTTTTGATGGCCTCACCTATAGTAAACTCGGGTTGTAAAACCTTACCAAAATAGTCTATTAATAATTCTGTGCCCCCGTCATCAAAATGTCTTTCTGGAGTCGCACTCAAGGCTAGTCTTAACCCAATACTGCTGGGCAAAACACTAAGAAAACGGGGAGTGCCCAAATTATGGGCTTCGTCACCGACAATCAATGTTTTGGGGTGGAAATAGGGTATTAGAGACTGGAATCTGTCAGTAATAAAAGTTGAATTAGTGACAATTACTGTAAGGAATTCCTGGAGATTATGGTTTAGTAAATACAGCTGTTGAGTCAGGATATTCTGCCAATCAGATGCATTTTCAAAAGCCAAAATGGGAAGGAGATTGAATCTTTTTGCCTCCTTTTCCCACTGGGTGACTAGATGACGAAATGGACAAATTATTAGGAGGATTTTTAGGCCGATTCTCTGGTACAACTCAGTAGCAATAGCAAGGGCAGTAATAGTTTTACCACTGCCAGTAGCCATTTTAAGTGTACCCCTGCCATGATTCTTAAACCAGTTGATTATTGCTTCCCGTTGGTAATCTCTTAAAACTAAATCAGGGGGAAACTGGGGAAAACCACTGCTAGAAGAAGGAGAATATCTACTTCTCTTTTCCGCTAATGCTAGTCTGTTTCCCCTATTTATTTGTGTTACTAGATTATCCCAATCAATCTGAGAAGGGTGGAAAAGGGGGAAGGATAAAAAACCCTGAGTTGGCATCTACGGGATAGAAGGTTACTCAATCAGTTATTTCTAGTTTAATTGAATTGTGGTAACCCATTAAACCTCGTCAACGTTGGCGTCTAAAAGGGAATTGTAAATCACAAGATAGCGTTGAGAGTTAAAGGCAATAATCCCTTTTTTCTGTAATTCCCCCAACAGACGAGTGACGGTGACTCTTGTAGTACCGATAGCACTAGCCATCATCTGATGAGTAATTCTCACCGGTATGACAGTGTGGGCATTTGTCTCTTCTTTTTCCCCCAAATATTGGGCAAGTAGTTTTAAAAGTCGTATTAGTTTATGTTCCACCCTTTTAAGGCTGGCAATAACCAAAAGTTGTTCAGATTGTCTAATTCTAGTTATACTCTCCCGCAAGACTTGTTGACATAAAAGGGGGTTTTCTAATAATTCTGGCTGGGAAAACCATTGCAGGTAGACTTCAGATAGGGCCCTGGCTTGTAAATTACGTAGATTGGTAAACCAGCTGCCAAAAAAGTTACCCGGTTGTGCCCAACCCAATACGGTTTCTTCTCCCCTACGGTTGACACTGTATAATTGGACTATGCCGCGACTTACCTGCCAAACTCCCTGGGGGGGGAGGGGGATTTCTTCTGCCTTCTCGTAGAAATGCAGTCTCCGGTTGGCCACTGGGAGGGGATGATTTAGTAACATAATAGTTATTGTGACCCTGGCAACGTTTGTTCACCTCTTAGCCTAGCGAAGGAAAGTTAAGAGAAGGTAATCTACAGTTTAAATTTTGATAGGTTGACCGTATGTGGGAAAAAGACCATGGGGAGGGGGGCTTGTCTCGTCTCCCAGAAGAGGTGACAGAAGAAGAAATAGAAAAATTACATCGGCTTACTGTTTACGGAAGGTGGGTAGTGGTAATTATCCTGTGGTTATTGCTAATGCCCCCCAGTCTGTGGAGGCTAAGAGAAACTATTGCCCTATGCCTAGAATATTGTACCTGGTCGGCTATTAGAATAGGCCTAGAATTTCACCCCTGGGCCACATTAGGGATTAGCTTTTGTGTAGGAATACTGACGGCTACCCTAGTTTGGCAGAGTTTGAATATTCTAAGGGGTGGCCTCTCTCCAAGACAGAAACTGTATCTGACAAAACAAATCCTGAGAATCCGTCGCCGTGGCAGTGGCAAAAGGAGTGCTTTTCTTTTCCCCCTAGAGTCTTGGCTTTATCGCTACCTGTACAAGAAATAGGGAGAAATATGAAAATTTGTTAAACAACACTGCGGATAACCGTACATATGGACGACTTTATAGGTAAAAGAGCCTATTTTCGTGGTACAAACTATGTAAGGGGAGGGTCTGTCTCTCTCCTAGGAGCAAGAGTATGGGTTTTATGATGTAAATCCCTACTCCGCCATAATATAAGGGTATTATAAAATAAATAAGAGAAGGGAGATAGTAGTAGATGTTTACTTTCGTAAAGTCGGCGATAAGACACATAGCCCCAGAGGAATTACAAGGACGTGCTTTAATGAAGGTGGTATATGTGGTATTGGAGTCACAGTACCAAAGTGCAATTACAACGGCAGTAAAGTCTATTAACGCTCATAACCCGAATTTGGCAGTAGAAGTAAGTGGTTATTTGATTGAGGAGTTAAGAAATACGGAAAACTACGAACAGTTCAAAAAGGACGTATCTCGAGCAAATGTATTTATTGCCTCTTTGATTTTCATAGAAGAATTGGCACAGAAGGTAGTGGCGGCAGTGCAGCCCTATCGAGACAAACTGGATGTGATAGTGGTATTTCCCTCCATGCCGGAGGTGATGCGGCTGAATAAGATGGGCACCTTTAGCATGGCACAGTTGGGGCAAAGCAAAAGCGTCATCGGCGAATTCATGAAGAAAAGTAGACAGAGGGCGGGGGCAGGCTTTGAGGATGCCATGCTCAAGTTGTTACGCACCCTGCCGACGGTGTTGAAATATCTGCCGGTAGACAAGGCTCAAGATGCCCGTAATTTCATGTTGAGTTTCCAATACTGGTTGGGAGGATCACCGGAAAACCTGGAAAACTTCTTCTTGATGCTGGCGGATAAGTATGTGTTTACTGGCGAAAAATCACTGGTAAGAAAACTAGGCTATGCCGAGCCCATAGTATACCCCGAAATGGGGATATGGCATCCTTTAGCCCCCAAAATGTTTGAGAATATCAAGGAGTACCTACAATGGTACAACAGTAGGGATGATATCGACGACAGTCTGAAAGAGCCCCTAGCTCCTTGTATAGGGCTGGTGTTACAAAGGACCCACCTGGTAACGGGGGATGATGCCCATTATGTGGCCATGGTGCAAGAATTAGAATACCGTGGGGCAAGGGTGATTCCAGTATTTGCGGGAGGGTTGGACTTTTCTAAGCCGGTGGACGAGTACTTCTGGGATAAACCTGTACAAGGAGTCGAACCTATTCCCATTGTGGACGCTGTAGTATCTTTGACAGGCTTTGCACTGGTAGGAGGGCCAGCAAGACAAGACCATCCCAAGGCAATAGAATCTCTAAGAAGACTGAATCGTCCCTACATGGTGGCCTTGCCTCTGGTATTCCAGACTACCGAAGAGTGGGAGGAAAGTGACCTGGGCCTACACCCCATCCAAGTGGCCCTACAGATTGCCATACCTGAGTTGGATGGTGCCATTGAGCCTATAGTCCTATCAGGAAGAGATGGTGCCACTGGCAGGGCCATCACTTTACAAGACAGGGTAGAGGCTATTGCCAAAAGGGCTCTAAAATGGGTAAATCTGCGCAAAAAGCCAAAATCCGAGAAGAAAATAGCTATTACGGTGTTCAGCTTCCCACCAGACAAGGGGAATGTGGGCACTGCCGCCTATTTGGATGTATTTGGCTCAATTTATGAGGTGCTAAAGGCCTTGAAGGAAAATGGCTACAACGTACAGGACTTGCCAGCAAACGCCAAAGAGTTGATGGAGATGATCATCCATGACCCAGAGGCGAAGTATGCAAGCCCACAATTGAATGTCGCCTACAGGATGAGTGTGGAGGAGTATGAGCGTCTGACTCCCTATTCCCGCCGCTTGGAGGAGAATTGGGGGCCACCACCAGGACATCTCAACAGTGATGGGCAAAATCTCCTCATCTATGGAAGACACTTTGGCAATATCTTCATCGGTGTCCAACCTACCTTCGGTTACGAGGGGGATCCAATGAGACTACTGTTTTCCCGTTCAGCATCCCCCCACCATGGCTTTGCCGCTTACTACACCTATCTGGAGAAGGTATGGGAAGCCGATGCGGTATTGCACTTTGGCACCCATGGCTCGCTAGAATTCATGCCAGGGAAGCAAATGGGGATGTCAGGGGAGTGTTATCCAGATAGTCTCATAGGCAATATTCCTAACATCTACTACTACGCCGCCAATAACCCTAGTGAGGCCACTATTGCTAAACGTCGTAGTTATGCGGCTACCATATCCTACCTGACACCACCGGCGGAGAATGCGGGATTATATAAGGGTTTAGAGGAATTGAAGGAGTTAATTGGCTCCTATCAGACTCTCAAGAGTGGTAGCAGGGGTATTCAAATTGTAAATACCATCATAGAGAAGGCGCGGCAGTGCAACCTGGACAAGGACATACCCGACATTGAGGGGGAAATAGACCCCGCCAACATGTCTGAGGAGGACAGGGATAGAATTGTGGGAGCGGTATACCGTAAGTTAATGGAGATTGAATCCCGTCTGTTGCCCTGTGGCTTACATGTGATTGGCAAACCCCCCACCGCCGAAGAGGCTGTTGCTACCCTGGTTAATATCGCCAGTGTAGATAGGGAGGAGGAGGGAATCGTCTCTCTGCCTAACCTCTTGGCTAAAAGCCTCGGCCGTAACATAGAAGAGATTTACAGTAATGCAGATAAGGGGATACTAGCAGACGTAGAATTGTTACAAAGGTTAACAGAAGCCACCAGGGAGGCAGTAAAAGCCTTTGTGGCAGAGAAAACTAATGAGGAGGGACGAGTATCCCTAGTCTCCCGTCTCATCAACAGGGGCAAAAAACCAGCAGCCTTGGCCAAATTACACGAACTGGGCTATGTGGTGGACGAAAGGGCCCTTAAACCCCTTTTAGAATATCTGGAATTCTGCCTAGAGCAAATATGTGCTGATAATGAATTACAATCTCTACTAAAAGCCCTAGACGGGGAATATGTATTGCCGGGCCCCGGTGGTGACCCGATCCGTAACCCGTCTGTATTACCAACAGGGAGGAACATTCATGCCTTGGATCCCCAAAAAATACCAACTCTGGCGGCGGTAAAATCGGCGAAAATCGTCGTAGACAGACTTCTAGAGCGTCAAAGACAAGAAAACGGCGGCAGATACCCGGAAACCATTGCCTGTGTGCTGTGGGGCACCGATAACATCAAAACTTACGGGGAATCCCTGGCCCAAATCCTATGGATGGTGGGGGTAAAACCAGTACCAGATGCCCTAGGGAGGGTTAACAAACTAGAATTGATACCTCTGGAGGAATTGGGCAGGCCCCGCATTGATGTAGTGGTAAACTGTTCGGGGGTATTCCGGGACTTGTTTATCAACCAGATGGCCCTTTTGGATCGGGCTATCAAAATGGCGGCAGAGGCAGATGAACCTCTAGAAATGAATTATGTACGTAAACATGCTCTCCAACAGGCTGCTGAGTTGGGTATCGATTTACGCCAGGCAGCTACGAGAGTATTCTCAAATGCTTCGGGGTCTTATTCTGCTAATGTAAACCTAGCGGTGGAAAACAGCAGCTGGGAGGATGAACAACAGTTGCGGGAAATGTACTTGAACCGCAAGTCCTTCGCCTTCAACTCCGACAATCCTGGCATAATGGTGGAAAACCGGGCTATCTTTGAAAGGGCCTTATCCACCGCTGAGGTAACCTTCCAGAATCTGGATTCCTCTGAAATCAGTCTCACCGACGTCTCCCACTACTTCGATGCTGATCCCACCAAGGTAGTGGCCTCCTTACGGCAGGACGGCAAAAAACCCGCCGCCTATATCGCCGATACCACCACTGCTAATCCAACGGTTCGCACCCTTTCCGAAACCGTCCGTCTGGATGCCCGCACTAAACTCCTCAACCCTAAATGGTATGAGGGTATGCTTTCCCATGGCTATGAGGGCGTCAGAGAGTTGTCTAAACGTCTTGTTAACACCATGGGTTGGAGTGCCACTGCTGATGCCGTCGACAACTGGGTTTACGAGGAAACTAACGAGACTTTTATCAAAAACGAGCATATGTGTAAGCGTCTCATGGAATTGAACCCCCATTCCTTCCGTAAAATCGTCGGCACCCTCCTAGAAGTCCATGGCCGTGGCTACTGGCAAACCTCCCAGGAAAACATCCAACGTCTCCAACAACTCTATCAGGACATTGAAGACCGTATCGAGGGTGTAGATTAATCTTCTGGGGGACCCTTTTTGGTCCCCCCACCCCTCTCTCTTGCTATTTAATCTCAATAAAAATTAGCGTAGCCCAAGTGTTTCGGCAGTCCCTCCGCCTGCCGCCCCGCTCCCCCTATCCTACCCCCCTGCCCCCCTTTCTGTCAAGGGAAAAATGTAAATTTTTGTGAAGAGAAGGAGAATGATAATAGCAACACTAAGGGGGATAATAGCAGTAAAAAGGGGAGAAAGGGAAGTAAGAGAGAATGTCACTTTCGCAAATAATTGCCCTCATAGTGGGGTTGAGTATTATTCTGGGGTTGGGGTTGTGGTTGGTAACAAGTCTGGCAAGGCTTTATAGTGAAATTGCTTGGACAAGTCCTCTGTTGGCGAATTTATTGGTATTTGTGATTATAATATTGCTGGTAAGTATAGGGGGGATAGTAATATACTATCTGGGGAGTGGAATAGGGGAAAAGGGGAAGAGAAAGGAAAGAAAAAGGAAAAAGATAGAGGCAAAAGGGAAAAAACCGGGGGAGAAAAAACAAATAGCCCAGGAAACGTTGCAGGGGCTGAAAAAACAATTGGCACAAATACAGGATGAGGTGGCAAAAAGGGCCTTGTTGGCAAAACAACAGGCAATTGAGGCGAGTTTAAAAAAGGGCTGCCTAAAAGTGGTGGTGTTTGGGACAGGTAGTGCAGGCAAAACTTCCCTGGTAAACGCCCTAATGGGAGAAATAGTGGGAGAGGTAAAGGCAAGTATGGGCACCACTAAAGAGGAAATGTGTTACACCCTAAAACTGCCAAATGTAGAGCGAGAAATTACACTAATAGATACACCGGGAGTTCAAGAAATGGGGGTGCCGGGGGATATTCGCGAAAAATTGGCAAGAGAACTGGCAGTATCAGCGGATTTATTGATATTTGTTTGCGATAATGATCTGACGGCAACAGAATTCAAAATCCTAAAAGCCTTGGCAAGTATAGGCAAACGCACTGTGCTGGTGTTCAACAAAATTGACCTATACTCGGAAGAGGAACAGGAAACAATTATGAGGCAGCTGAAAGAAAGAGTAAAGGGGATTATACCCCCAGAAGACGTCATAAAAGCCTGTGCAAACCCCCAACCCATTCAGTTTGCTGAGGGGGAAACTATTACCCCAGAAGTGGAAGTGACAACTGTGGTGAGACGTATCGCTGCTATTTGTCGCGCCGAGGGAGATGATTTGTTGGCAGACAATATCCTATTACAGTCAAAGCAACTGGGAGAGGAAGCAAAAAGACTTATAAGTAGACAGCGAAATCGTCAGGCTGAACAGATTATAAACCGTTATCAGTGGATAGGAGCGGGGGTGATTGTCTGTACACCACTACCAGTAATTGACATGTTGGCGGCAGCAGCAGTCAATGCCCAAATGGTGGTAGAAATAGGACAGGTATATGGTTGCCAGTTAAACAGGGAAACGGGGAGGGATTTAGCAGTGTCTCTGGGAAAAACCCTCGTCAGCCTGGGCATTGTTAAGGGGGTAGTGGAAATAGTAGCAAGGACACTACAAGCAACAGCAGCAACCTATCTGGTGGGCAAAGTAATTCAGGCTATTAGCGCCGCCTATTTAACCCGCATTGCCGGCAAAAGTTTTATAGAATACTTTAGCCATGACCAGGATTGGGGGGATGGGGGGATTACTGAGGTAGTACAGAGACAATTTGAATTGAATCGCAAAGAGGAATTTATCCGTGCTTTTGTCCAGGATGCCATAGAAAGGGTAATTGAGCCAATAAGGGAAACCCTAGATTTCCGGGAAACCACAGAGGAGGAGGGAGACTGGGAAGAAGAATGGGGAGACTGGTTGTAGTGGGGTTTATAGGCCTGTTAAAGCTTGACAGGTGGAAGAAAGACCCGTGAAAAGATGGTAAGATAATTCTGGCTATGAATATTTACTAGTTAAGGACAAGGAAGTATTGGTAGATGGCAGAAACCTTAATGTTTAACGCCTTGCGTCAGGCCATTGACGAGGAAATGGCAAGAGATGATAGGGTGTTTGTATTAGGAGAAGATGTGGGACATTATGGGGGCTCCTATAAGGTAACCAAAGGGTTGTATAAGAAGTATGGGGAATTGAGGGTATTAGATACACCCATTGCAGAAAACAGTTTTACAGGAATGGCCATAGGTGCGGCTATGACTGGATTGCGCCCCATCGTCGAGGGGATGAATATGGGGTTTTTACTATTAGCATTTAACCAAATTGCCAACAATGCCGGGATGCTACGCTACACCTCCGGTGGGAATTTTAAAATACCAATAGTAATCCGTGGGCCAGGGGGCGTGGGCAGACAGCTTGGTGCTGAACATTCCCAGCGTTTGGAGGCCTATTTCCAAGCAATACCGGGTTTGAAGCTCGTGGCTTGTTCCACCCCCTATAATGCCAAAGGTCTACTAAAATCTGCTATTAGAGACGATAACCCCGTAATCTTCTTTGAACACGTCCTGCTCTATAATTTAAAGGAGAATATACCAGAGTACGAATATACTTTACCCTTAGACAAGGCAGAAATAGTAAGAAAGGGAAAGGACGTAACTATATTGACCTACTCCAGGATGCGACACCACTGTCTGGAGGCACTGAAACAGTTGGAAAAAGAGGGATATGACCCAGAAATAATAGACCTAATTTCCTTAAAACCCCTAGATATGGCCACCATTGGCGAATCTGTGAGGAAAACCCACAAGGTGGTGATAGTAGAGGAATGTATGAAAACTGGCGGAATTGGGGCAGAGTTGATAGCCCTAATAAATGAACAACTCTTTGACGAATTAGACGCACCGGTGATTCGTCTCTCTTCCCAGGACATTCCCACTCCCTACAATGGGACTTTGGAAAGACTTACTATCGTACAACCGGAACAAATAGTAGAAGCAGTGCGTAAGATTGTCAATAACCGGGTTTAATCTCATCTTGGCGTAGTAAAAAATGCTACGCCAGTAACTTAGAAGAATTGGAGAAAGTGCCGGATGGAAAGACAAAGGGCCTTGGTATTGTTAATTATAATCCTGGTAACAGCGGCAATAGTAACACTGGTGAAGCTACCTCTTCAACTAGGATTGGATTTAAGAGGGGGGGCTCAATTGACGATACAACTTAAGACTACCCCAGAAGTGCCCACCATCACCCCAGAGAAACTGGAGGGGGTAAGGACGGTTATCAATAATCGGGTTAACGGGTTAGGGGTATCAGAGGCGGTGGTGCAAACAGTGGGTAATGATCGCATTTTAGTACAATTGCCTGGCGTCAGTGACCCCCAAGAGGCGGAAAGGGTTTTGGGAGGCACGGCCATGCTAGACTTCCGTCTAGAAACCGATAATCCCCAACTAAGGGCTCAATATCAGATAAAGAAACAGGAATTGGCCAGTTTAATTATAGCTTCCCAGTCTCTTTCGGGGGAGGAACTGAAGGAACAGGAGGAGAAAATAAAAGAGGTAAAAAGGGAAATTAAAGAGATATTGGCCCAACTGTACCAAAAAACTGGATTAAACGGCGAAAAATTACAAACAGCAACCTATCAACCCAGTCCTCAGGGGAATGCCTGGGAGGTGGTGATAGAATTCAACAGTGAGGGGGGGAAACTGTTTGCGGAGTTGACGAAACAGCTAGCAGGAACCGGACGTACTTTGGGGATATTTTTAGATGACCAACTGATCAGTGCCCCTACGGTAGGCGCGGAATACGCCCAAACGGGGATTATTGGCGGTAGGGCCACTATTTCCGGTGGGGGAGGCTTTACCCTGGAACAAGCTAGGGAGTTGGCACTACAATTGGAAGGAGGAGCACTACCGGTACCAGTAGAAATAGTGGAAAACAGGACAGTTGGGGCAACTTTAGGACAGGATAGTATCCGTCGCAGTGTGGTGGCGGGAGTAGTGGGGCTGGTATTGGTGTTGGTGTACATGATAGTATACTATCGTCTGCCGGGGCTGATTGCCGACATCGCCTTGATAATATACGCCCTGTTGACATTGGCCTGTTTTTCTCTTGCAGGCGTCACCTTGACTTTGCCAGGAATAGCCGGGTTTATCCTGAGCATTGGCATGGCGGTGGATGCTAATGTGTTGATTTTTGAGCGCACCCGGGAAGAGTTAAGACAGGGGAGGACATTGTATCGGGCAGTGGAATCGGGCTTTTACAGGGCTTTTTCCAGTATCCTAGATGGCAATGTAACTACACTAATTGCCTGTGCTGCCCTTTTCTGGCTGGGGTCGGGTTTAGTAAAGGGTTTTGCCCTGACATTGGCCATTGGGGTATTGGTAAGTATGTTTACCGCCCTAACCTGTAGTCGCACCTTCATGTTGATTACAGTACTAGGCTTCCCCGCCATCCGTCAACGTCCTGAGTTATTTTGTCCCAACATAAAACCCGCGGATAGTTAGGAGAAGACAATGGTGTCATTCAATGTTATCAGGTGGCAAAAGGTTTGTTGGCTGTTTTCTGCCACTGTTTGTCTTGGAAGTATTGCGGCCATGATAATATCATATAACTCCCTCGGTGCCATTATTCGTCCCAGTTTAGACTTTGTGGGGGGCACTAGATTACAAATGGAGTTGGACTGTAGTGTACCCAATAATTGTGACCAACCTCTCACGGTAGGCAAAGTGAGGAAGATACTAGAAAACCAAGGACTGGCCAATAGTAGTATTCAAATAGTGGGGAAAGAACAGAGGACCATCTCCATCCGGACAAAAAATCTCGATGTAGAGGCCAGGGCAAGGCTACAGGAGGCTTTGACGAGGGGGATAGGTGTATTCAAACCAGAAAGCATGCAAATCGACACTGTGGGGCCTACCATTGGCAAGGAGTTGTTCATTTCTGGTAGTATTGCCCTTGTAGTAGCCTTTATCGGCACAGTGGTATACTTGAGTGCACGTTTTCAACGAGACTATGCAATTCTAGCAATAATAGCTCTCTTCCACGATGTGTTAATAACCTGTGGCGTATTTGCGGTATTGGGTTTAGTAGCAGGGGTAGAAGTAGACAGTCTGTTTCTAGTAGCCCTACTGACGATTATTGGTTACTCGGTTAATGACACGGTGGTAATTTACGACAGGGTGAGGGAGATTACCAAGACGGGGGATAGTGATGATATTGAGGACATAGTCAATAGGGCAGTGGAACAAAGTCTAACTCGTTCCCTTAATACTAGTTTAACCACACTGTTGCCCTTAATTTCCATATTCCTGTTTGGGGGGGAAACCCTGAAGTATTTTGCCCTTGCCTTGATTGTGGGTTTTGTTTGTGGAACCTATTCTAGTATTTTCATAGCCAGTACCATGTTGGCCTGGTGGCGGAAGCAAAACAATTGGCATAATCCCCAGTTTAGGGGGGAGATAAAACAGTTTTCCGCCTCCTAATTCCCCTTATAGGCTATCAGATAACCACAATGGTGTTCCCCTTCATTAATCCAACTTGTCCTTTCCACCCTACAATCTGGGAAAAGGGAGACAAACATCTCTAACTCGTGACTGCACACCTGGGGATAAGATTCGGCTACTTCGGCTATAGCACAGTTGTGTTCAGAAATGAAAAACTGGGGGGGATTATCCTTCAGTAAAAAAAGTTCAGCCATATACCCCTCCTTCCTTCTAATTTCCACCAGTTGGTTTAATCTTTCCTCCAGAGAGTTTCCCGTAAGTAGACGGCGATAATTTTCTGCTTTTTTCTGCCACTGTTTAGCCAACACCTGGGAAACCGCCTTCTCCCCTACGGTTTCTGCTAGGGTTTCCAAGAAAGAGATGGCAAATTCTCCATAGTTTTGGGGGAACAAGTCCCGCCCTTGACGGGACAAATAATACAAGTGTAAGGGCCTCCCCGTCTTTTTATGTACCACCTCATATTCTACCAGTCCCTGTTCATATAGGTCCTTGAGATGGCGGCGAATCCCCTGTGGGCTGAGCTTCATTGCCTTGGCAATGGTTTGTACTGAAGCCCGATTTTCCTTTAAAAGATACTGTAATATAGCCTCCTTACTAGCCTGCTGTGGGGAAGTAATCATAATCTTCCTCGTATCCTGTCACCCTATTGCCCCTATTAAAACAACAACCATGTTGCTTAACTCCCCAGTATAGCATCCCCTCTCAGCCCCTAACCCCCGGGAAAACTAGTCTACAATTGAGTAGGAGAAAATTAGGTAGAAATCCCGTAATCTGAGAGAGAAAAATCTAATATAATATAGGCAGCAACGGGTGGGAGCTGTTGGGAAAGAAAACATAAAATTTCATTACAAACCAATAAAAGGGTAAAAAAAGGGGGAGGAAAATGAAAAACAAGGGTGCGGCTGAATTTAAGTTTTGGCTTTGGTGGCTGGGGATTCGACCTCAAAAAAGAGAAGAGGGCAACACCCTAGTAATAGCTATAGTGTTAGGCCTGTTGTTGATGGTGGGGACAAGTATATCCCTGTTGAACTCTTCCAGGGCAAAAACCAATGCCAAATCGTCGGAATCCAGCCAACAAGCCATGGCGGTGGCCGAATTGGGGGTGGCAAGAGTACATGATTTTCTGGTGCGTAATCCCCTTCTGGCCATGCACAATATAACGCAATGGGACAGTCTGGCAGGCACCACCCAGACCATAGGTACTTTTACTAATACCTCCAGTGGCACCTCCACCTGTCAGAATATAGTCAACGCCAGTGGTGTCTCTCCCCTAACCACTACTGTGGGCCGATTTAAAACCGACGGAGACTTGGTGGAGGAGAATAACCCCCGTAAGGGAGCTATAAAGGTGATAGACTACAGATATGAGGAAATAATACCGCCGGCAAGTGCCACCAACGGGCAAGTATATGCCTATGGGCACCTGACAGTAAGGGGCCAAATAAACCCCACTGCCAACAACGTCACCGAGGTATTTGCTGATAATCCTTTCGCATCCAAGTCACAGGTAAAAGTAAAAATACCCCTGAGGAAAAGTAACGCCCCCTTCTCCTTCCCCGGTGTTTGGATTAGTAACCAGGCGATCGGCTCCCCTACAAATAGTATTATTCAGGCCAATCTCCTGGTGCCCAATTGTAACAACATGGGGCTGCAAATAGCCTCGGGCTATCGGGTAATCCTCTCACCAGTGGCAAGCCAGTTTCCTCCTCTGCCAACTCCCCCCGCCGATACCAACCCAAGATACTACAACCTAGGCAACATCACCAGTTCCATCACCCTGCCTAGGTCAACAGATGAACCTATTGAAACGGAAACGGTAACTCACAACGGCAATACCTATCAGGTGAAAGTCTATAAATACAGGGTAAACAACATTAGCCTAAACGGCGGGGAGAGGATTACTATCATACCGGGCCGGAAGGTGGTGTTGCACCTATACGGCAACATATCCCTCAGTGGCAGCCAGGTGATGGACAACAGTTGTACTAGTGTCCCCAACAGTTATACCTGTAACAACAATACCAAAATTGTAACCTACCACCCCAGCGGCGAACAGAGCGTTTTCCGCAGAGAGAATCTGGTAATCCTAGGTTACGCTCAGAAGACGGGGCCTGCTACCAGTACTCAGCCTAGTATCTGTCTGGCAGGTGGGGCAGAAATATTCGGGTTTGTATTCGCGCCGGACTATGCCGTAGGGGCAGCAGGCACTGGTAACGGTAATGGCTTCACAGGGGCGGTTTGGGCCAGACTTTTTAACCCCCCCAGCGTCTGTGGTTCTAATACAGGTCAGGTGGTTGTGGTTCAAGATATTACAAACTGGGATTTCCTAGAAGGGGTGGGAATAAGAATGAGCAATCTGCCACCTAAAGTGGATGCTATCACCCAGTGGGAAAGAAAGGAGGCTAACTGATGTGGATTCGTCTGCTGCTAGCCAGGTTGGTATCGGAGCCCCCTTTTGCCAATGAGGAGGAGGGTTTCTCCCTTTTGGAGGTGTTGGTAACCATCTTGGTGATTACTGGTTTCGTTTTGGGCGCACTCCAGGCTAGCGTCTTAGCTACCCTTTTCCGGATACAGGCTAGGGATAGGCAAGAAGCGGCCAACTGGATTCAACAGGACTTGGAATTAGTTCGTTTCCACGCCTATTATGGACTGACGGGGAATAGTAGCCATTGTGGACAGTATGGTACACGTCTAAGGGATCATCTGGTAGCCCAAAACTTCACCGGAAATGATACTGTTACAATAGAAAACAGAACCTATCAGATTTCCAGAAGATATGACCCCGCCAACAACACCCTCAGAATCGAATACACAGTGCAATACGCCCCCTCCCACCCCCGCTTTGGTAGCGGTGGCAATAATATTGTATCTCGGTTGACAACGGAGGTTTTACCCCATGCGGCCATCAACAACTGTCAGCAGTAACAATACCTCCTTTCAAGAAGGGGATGGGGGTTTTACCCTGCTAGAGGTAGTAGTGGTGGTTGTAATCCTGTCAATAGCTAGTGCTTTAGCTGTGCCCAACTTATTGGAGTCTCAACGACAAGAAAAGGTAAAACAAACCTTCAGTGAGATAAGGGGAGCCCTCAGCGAAGCCCAAATCAACGCCATCCGCCGTAGTGGCAACTGCACTGTAACTGTTAACAACAACGGGGTTACAGGTAATCCCCAGGGATGTATCCTAGAAAGGATTACTATAGACAGCAACGTAGTGCATGTTAATTCTACCAGGGGGAATCTCCCTGTTAGTATTACTTTTAACTACAACGGAGAAGTAACAGTAGGCGACATTCAAACAATACACATAAGACCTAAAAACTCTTCTGGTCAACCCATGCCACAAAGGGGGTATTGTATCGTCATCGCCAACACCCTAGGCATGATTAGAACGGGTGTATATGATCCTAGTACACCCAACACCAATTGCAGCAATGTGGACAACCTGCGTTATCAATAGACTAATTAGCCTATTTGAATTTAACCCGGTTGTGTAGCCAGTTGGTTACTCTTATGGGCAAATTCCTCCTAACCCAACGCCAGGCTATAATGCGAAAAATGGGTTTTGGGGTGGAGGCCAGTTTTTTTGCTAGTTTATTGAGGGGAGGATTGGGAATCTTCTTGTTGATCAAGTTTATAACCCCGATGTCGTAGAGACAGTCGAGAATCAGTTTGATAGTAGTCTCCTCCTTTAGAGTGATATTCTCCAACAGTAAACAAATATCTTTTAGTCTCTGTTGTTGGAAACGCTTCTCCTCGGGGGTTAACTCTGGCAGAGGCACGACTTTTTGGTTGTTTTGGGGTTTAAAAACTAGCCTGTTTGAAGACGTCATAGACAGAGATAATTGTACCAGGGGGGGAAGGGAAGAAAATAACCCCTCTCTGTATCATAGTGCAAATTGCCACCAGAAAAAATCCCCCCTGTTGTGGTGAGAAATAGGTTGCCCGTCTTACTTGTTAGCCGGCTGGGGTTGTATCCGGGGTTGGAATTGGAAGAGGGAATATACCACATTACGGCGAATATCCGCCATCATTTCCAAAAACATTTCGTATCCCTCTTGCTTATATTCTATAAGAGGGTCTCTCTGACCATAACCCCTCAAACCAATAGAATCCCTCAAGGCATCCATTTTCTGCAAATGTTCCCGCCACAGGGTGTCTATCTGCTGTAAGATGAAAAACCTCTCTGCCTGTCGCATCAAACCGGGTTGGACTTGCTCGATTTGACTCTCCTTAATATCATAGGCTTTATGCACCTCTTCGTGGAGGAAGGCTTTTATCTCCGAAACAGTCATGTCTTGTAAATCCTCCACGGTGATGTCTTGCAACAGGTAAACAAACTCCTTCACCTTGTCTACCAAAGCCTGCAAATTCCACTCGTCAGGGGGCAAGTCAGGATTTACATAGGCGTCCACAATCTCATCCATGGTCATGGTAGCATATTGCAGTACCTGCCCCTTCAAGTCCTTACCTTCTAAAACCCGACGACGTTCAGCATAAATGGCACGACGTTGATTGTTCATCACCTCATCGTATTCTAGCACGTTCTTCCGGGCATCATAATAGAAAATTTCTACCTTCCTCTGGGCGTTTTCCAGGGCGCGGGTAAGCATTGGCGATTCAATGGGCATGTCTTCCTCTACCCGAAAGGCATTCATGAGACTGGCTATCCTCTCCCCACCAAAAATCCGCAATAAATTGTCTTCTAGACTCAAAAAGAAGCGGGTTGAACCGGGGTCACCTTGTCTCCCCGCCCTTCCTCTCAATTGGTTGTCAATACGCCTCGATTCGTGTCTTTCCGTCCCAATTACGTGTAACCCTCCTTTCTCCACCACTAATTCATGTTCCTTTTTTGTGTATACCTCATATTCTTTGCGTATAGCTTGGTAAGCTTCACGTAATTTACGGATTACAGGGTCATCAGTGGGGCCTTTCTCGGCGGCAATAGCGACTTTTTCCTCCGCTTCCAATTCTGACAGAGATTGTGGCCCATAGGTTTGGACAGCGAATTTGACGGCCTCCTTTAACAACTTTTCCGTTTGGGGGGATAACTCACAGGGGAATAGATTAGAGGCAGGCTTCCAGTTTTTCCGTTTCTTCTTACCACCATCGGCAAAACCCTGAGGTTTAACCCGCCTGTTTAAGTCAACACCGGGTATATTGGCCACCAACTGGTCATCTTCTTCCGGCGCTACTAATTGTGGCATGAAATATTCACGGAGTTTGAGTCTAGCCATATAGTCGGCATTACCACCGAGAATTATGTCTGTACCACGACCAGCCATATTGGTGGCAATGGTTACCGCCCCTAATCTGCCAGCCTGGGCGATGATTTCCGCCTCCCTTTCCACATTCTCTGGCCTAGCATTGAGGACATTATGAGGTATCCCCCTTTCTGTCAGCAGCCGGGACAGTAATTCAGATTTTTCTACACTAGTAGTACCGACTAGGACGGGGCGACCAATTTTATGCATCTCTTCACACTCGTCAGCCACTGCCTTCCATTTGGCCCTCTCAGTCTTGTAGACTACATCGGGATAGTCGATCCTCTGACAGGGACGATTGGTGGGGATTACGGTGACTTCCAAATTGTAAACCTTCTCAAATTCCGTCTCTTCCGTCTTGGCAGTGCCCGTCATCCCTGACAATTTGGGATATAAAAGAAAGAAGTTTTGATAGGTGATGCTGGCAAGGGTTTGGGTTTCTCGTTGGATTTCTACCCCCTCCTTGGCTTCTATAGCTTGGTGTAACCCGTCACTCCACCGTCTGCCGGGCAACACTCTTCCCGTAAACTCATCTACAATTACCACCTCGTTGTTGCGGACAATGTAATTTACATCCCGGATAAACAACTCTTTTGCCTTGAGGGCATTGATGATATAATGAGCCCATGGGTCTTCTGGATCATACAAATCCTTAACCCCCAGTAACTCCTCTACCTTGGCATAGCCTTCTTCTGTCAGGAATACATTCCTCATCTTCTCGTCCACCTCATAGTCTCCCCCGTCTCCTTCCTCCTTACTCCGTCTCAACAATTGAGCTATCTTTGCCGCTTGTATATATTTTTCTGTGGGCCTTTCCACCTGACCTGATATAATCAAGGGTGTACGGGCTTCGTCAATCAGAATCGAGTCCACCTCGTCTATTATGCAATAGTTGAAGGGTCTTTGTACTACCTCTGACATATCTGTTGCCATATTATCCCGGAGGTAGTCAAAACCCAACTCACTGTTGGTGGCATAGGTGATGTCTGCGTTATAGTTCTTCTGTCTTTCAATGGTAGACATACCACTTTGAATCAGCCCCACCGTCAAGCCGAGGAAACGGTGAATTTGTCCCATCCATTCCGCGTCACGGCGGGCCAGGTAATCGTTCACGGTTACAATATGTACTCCCTCGCCGGTGAGGCCATTGAGATATGCTGGCAAGGTAGCCACGAGGGTTTTCCCCTCCCCGGTTTTCATCTCTGCTATTTGCCCCATGTGTAGTACTATGCCCCCCAACAACTGTACATCAAAATGACGCATCCCCAACACTCTTACGCTAGCCTCTCTCACCAGGGCGAAGGCTTCTGGTAGAATCTTGTCTAATAGTGCCTCTTTTTCCGCTTTTGTCTTGGTTTTAGCCAGCATTTCCTTGAACTCTCTTGTTTTTGCTCTCATTTCCTCGTCTGTCAGCTTTTTCATCTCCTCCTCTAGGAGGTTTATTTCCGCCACATACGGTTGTAACTTCCTTATCTTACGAGCGTTAGGATCGCCAAATAGTCTTTTTAACATAGCCCCTTTTTTATAACCTGTTAAAATGTCAGCACCTTTTACTAATCATATCATTTTTTGTGGGGGATTTTTACAGAGAAATCCCTAACTTATACCGCTTATTTTTCCTGGAGCTGAGGAATTTTTTTCAGATTTTCTCCCTGGTACACCTCAAAAATTCTGGTGGTTTCCCCTCCTCTTTTTAGGGCTATTTCTGCTATTTTTCTCCAGCGGTCAAAGTATTTCTCCTCCGGGAGAGCTGAACTTTCAGACTCACCTAGCCTTTCGGTTATAAAAATTCCGTTTTTTCCTAGCAATTTTTCCAAGGGATACCAATAATTAAAACCTCTGCAATCTTCGCCTAAACATACTAATGGTTTTTCTTCTACTTGGTTTAAAGAAGCTATTGACATCCCCACATAACCTCCCAGATAAAACCTGTTAGTGAAGACAAAATCAGAAGAATCTAACCCTTCACAAAATTCAGGAGATAATGCCAACAGTCTACTTAGTTGACTGGTGTCTACCAGTTGTGTCGAAGGATCTGCTGCCGGGGGGATGATACCATCTATAAAGGGGATTTTATTTGGCTTCTGCAACAACCCCAGATTCAAATGTAGAAGAATAATGGCAAAGATAGTTAAAATTACGCCTCCAGAAAAATACAGCCATCGTCTCACCATTACCGGGTTAGACTGATGCCATTTAGCACTATAATCTCCTAGAATAACAGTTAAACCCCAGAATCCCGGCATGGGCCATGTAGGTAATATTTGTGTTAATCCTCCCAGTAGAATAAAACCTAAACTAACTGGTAGGGATACCCACAAAATAAGACGATATGGATAATTGGGGGTTTGACGACACTGAAACTGGTAGTAGCTACTTTTCGCCGTTACCCAAAACAGGGGTAAGCCAAAACTGGGGAATAAATAACCACTAGCAACCAAGGCTGTTAACAAGACATTTAATAAGACGTTAAGGGGATTGAGGGTGACTTCACTGGCGAGTTTGGTGGCAACATCGGTTGACTGAAAGCGTTTAGACAATTGAAATCCAAAGGATACCCAGTCATGTTGCCAATTCCAGTATAACAGCGGCAAAAGTATTATGAGAAATACTGCTATTGCCCACCATAACCAAGAAGACAAAAATACCTTCCTATATGGAGGATTACTAATACAAAACCCTACCAACCCCAATCCCAACAGGAAACCATGATACTTACTCAAGCAGGCTAATCCCACCAACAGGGAAATTATAACCAGACGGTAACTGGGTTGGTAACACGAGAATTCCCGGAAAAACTCCAGACTACACCAGTATAATGTTAGACTCCAAAAAAAAATTAACGGGGCATCTGGCAGTGTCAAAACCCCAAAACCTATCATGAATATGGGGATACACGAGGCAATAACTAGAGAGAATAAACCACTTTGGCAACCAAATAGTTTTTTCCCCGTCAAATAGAGGAGGTAAAGACTGCCAGTGTACAGAATTAAACTCCCTATCCTGATGGTAAACTGATTCACCATCCCCGTCAACCATACCCCCAACCCTGTAGTCAAGGCTACCATAACAGGGTGGTCAAAATAACTCCAGTCTAGATTCTGGCTGTAGACGTAATAGTAAGCTTCATCATATCCCGGATATAAAAAAAGGGCTATGACAACCCTTATCATTAATCCTACACCAATAATGGTCACCACTGCCGCTGAAGGGGAATATGCCTCTGATTTTCTCATTTAAACTAAATATGCCAGTTATGACTCCTCTACATAGACATCAAACCAGTCTTATTTTAAGTCTAATGGGTTCTCTTCGCCTATCCCTTTTAGACTCCTATTTGCTGCGTCAATTAATACCCCCTTTTATCCTCAGTGTGGCCCTTTTTTCTTCTCTGGGAGTTGCTGTGGCTTCCATTTCTGACTTGAGTTATAAGGTTAACAATTTTGGCCTACCCATTGGGGATGCCATCAAAATTTTCTTCCTCAAAATTCCCGAATACGTCTCTTATTCTCTCCCTATTTCCGTGTTATTAACTACTTTGATTACCTATGGGCGTCTTAGTAAAGACTGGGAGTTAATTGCCTTTTACAACTGCGGTTTAAGCCTTTTCCGTCTTTTGCTGCCCGCACTTGTTTTTAGTTTCTTCGTCACCGGTATCACCTTTTTCCTCAACGAATCGGTAGTACCCTCTACCAATTTTCGAGCCTCTTCTATTCTCGTTGATACCATTAATGAAGAGAGAAAATTTTTGTGGAAAAGGGATATTTTTTTCCCAGAATACAAGGAGATAAAAGTAGAAAATAACAAGGTAATAAAGTATCTTAAAACTCTGTTTTACGCCCAGAAATTCGAGAAGGGTGAAATGAGGTACATAACCATCTTGGAGACAGAAAACAGGCAACTAAGTAGGGTAATTGTTTCGGAGAGGGGGGTTTGGAATGCTAAAGAGAATGCTTGGGATTTATTCAATGGTTTTGTGTATGAAGTAGCAAAAAACGTCATTAATTACGAGGGGGAATTTTTTGAGAAAATGCAGATTTACCTCCCAAAAACCCCTTTGGAATTAGCAATGAAAAGTAGAGATCCTTATGAAATGAATATAGCTCAGTCTTTGGAATATATCAAGATATTAAAGATACTGGGAGACGATAAGAATGTGCTGATATTTCAGGTGCGCACTGCTCAAAAAGTGTCATTTCCCTTCGTCTGTGTGGTTTTTGCAGTGGTAGGAGTATCCCTGGGTTGTCGCTCAAATAATGCTAGTAAAGCTACCAGTTTTGGCCTGTGTGTGGCAATGGTTTTCGCCTATTATTTAAGCAGTTTTTTAATTGGAAGCCTAGGGATAGTGGGTATAATCACTCCAGTGATGGCGGCTTGGATACCCAATTTTGTTGGCCTAATTGTTGGGGGGTATTTATTGTTTCAAAACAACCGGAATTATGCCTGAAAATAACAAGAAAATTTATGCCAGCTGAAGGGGGTATAGCCTTATAGCTATAAACCTCACCCCCTCAAACCTTCCCATGGGGATATAATGTTAAGAGCCTTGAGAGAGGTTAAAGGTAACCTCCTTCACCTCCCCCAGTTTCCCCAGTTGTTTCGCCTTTTCCTCATTGAGGCTTACTACCACCCCCCCTGCATTACCGGCACGAATTGTTAATTTTTCCTTCGCAGTTAATTGTTTTTCTGTGCCTTGGTTGAGAACACCCTCGAAGGAGGTTTTACCATCCACCACAATCCTCACCCAAGAGTCTTCTTTTATCGTTAGTCTTACTAGGAGAGACTGGGGTTGTGATGGGGATTGGGATGGTGATTGCGGCTTGTTTTGTCTTGTAACTGATGTTTCCCTCCAAGAGGTGGTGGCGGAGGTAGTAGTAGCTTTTTCCCTCTCCAGTTTTTCCCGTTGTTGCAGAGGTATTCGACTCTGACTAAACTGAGATGCCTGTAGCAGTTGACTCAAACTGTTTACGGAAAAGAAAACAATCAGGAAATAGGAAAGGTAGAGATATTTAGGAGACAAACGCCAACTTAAATGGAATCTGAGGAGATTTTTTTTATTCTTCCTACCCACGTCTGGTTTATTCCTTTGCAGAGGGAAATCTTTGACCAATTCTTCCCCATTGAGTCTCAGTGCTTTACAATATTGAACCAGGAGTTGTCTGATGAAAAAAGGCTCGGGCAAACGGGTTAAATCCCCATTTTCTAAGGCTTGAATTGTGCCTCTGGGGATGTGTAATATTCTGCTAACTGTCTCCAAATCATAGTTAAATTCTCTCCGTTTTTCCCTCAAAATGTTGCCAATGGCACTCAGTTTTTCTCTTCTAATGGCATCATAGTCTATGTTAGTAGCAGCTGGCGGAGACTTAGGCTTGAATAAATTTAACCTATCTAACAACATAATTCCTCACCTAATAGTTTCAACTGACTGCAGACAAGCCAATAAGACTTCTCAGTTTAGAGACTTCCCAAGGTGTCAGATGACGATAACAACCGGAAGGAAGAGAATCAAGAGAAAGAAAAGCAATGGCCTTCCGGTGTAAACTAATAACAGGATACCCAAATAAGTCGGCGATGCGACGGATTTGACGATTTCTTCCCTCCCTCAACACCATTTCCATCTCTGTTTTCCCCTCGTCTCGATGAATAATTTTAATGGTGGCAGGAAGAGTCTGTTTCCCCTCCCACATAAAACCCCTACGCCATTTTTCTATCAACTCGTCTGGGAAATACCCCCTCACCCTAACAAGATAGGTTTTCGGGAGATGATAACGGGGATGGGTCAGGCCCAACGTCAAGGCTCCATCATTGGTTAAAATTAAAGCACCGGTGGTTTCCTTATCCAGTCTACCCACTGGATGAATTCCATATCCTCTCTGTAGTTTTTTAGGTAACAGGTCTATTACCGTCTTTCTCCCCTGGGGATCATAACAACTACAAATGTAGCCTCTAGGCTTATGGAGCAGTAAATAGACTAAACGGGGGCGGGAATTCAAGGTTAAGACTGTTCCATCGACTTCTATTATATCTCGGCTAGGGTCGGCGGTGGCGCCCAATGAAGCTATTTTCCCATTCACTTTCACTCTTTTCTGACGAATCATCTCTTCCCCCTCTCGTCGGGAAGCTATTCCCCACTGACTCAAAATTTTTTGTACCCTTTCTGGCATAATTCCCCTTTATAACCTTTCCTACTAAAATGTTAACCAACTTGCCCTCTTCTATCTTCTTTTAACCTCAATGATTAAACACAAATCCCAATTCATATCTAATATTCTTTCCCCTGCCATTCGACTGTGGTTGCGCTCACAGCTCACCAGTGTTGATAATATTAAACTAGACATACAGGCTGGGGATAAAGACATTTTAAAAGGCAGAATTGATAGAGTTTATCTATTAGCCGAGAAAGCCACCTATAGGGGGATTCGTTTTCATAAAGCCTCTGTAAAAGCGGAATCCATTGCTTTTAATCTTAGGGAGATTCTTCTCCGAAAACCTTTTAGACTATTACATCCTTTTTTTATTGAAGGAGAGATTCTTCTTCTGACTGCTGACTTACAACAGGGCTTAAATTCTCCACTTTTGTCTCGGGGATTGGAGGAGTTAGTTTATTTGTTAGCAGAAAAAATTTTGCCTCCATCCTTCAATTCTTCTCTCTTTTTCCCTCCTATTCACTGGAAACACCTTAAAATTTTTCCCGACAAATTCCTCTTAACTGGCATCACTGGTAACAAATCTTATCTTAGCCTTACCGCTGGTGTTCGACTAAAAAACCCAAACACTCTTCTGTTTACTCCCCTAGAAATTTCAGGCATCGCCTCCACTTCTCCCCTCATTGTCGAGGATTTTGAAATCTTTCTAGGGGAAGACGTTTTTATTCAATCCCTCCATCTCAACCCCCAACATATCGTCTGTCACGGCAAAGTCAAAGTATTTATCTAACTCATTACATTCTTCTTTTTTTCCCCTTGCCAAGGGGGAGGTGGGGAGACTGCCAAAAAAATCGGGTTGCCATTAATAATTCTGGTGGTATAGAATATCATTAGGGCTGGGGATGGTAAGGCCGAGTAGGGATTGATAGTCCACCGAGTTATTTGAGAGCATATTTTAGGTTTTAAGGGAAGGGGGGGATTGGCGAAACTTGCCCCCCGCTGGAAGGGGTCTATAATGGCACTAATGGAATACAATCAAAATTGTCTATGAGCAACGGCAAAAGTTGAATGGTAGCAGAAGTATATATTAATCATCCCAATTTTGGGTTGTTATATCGTCTATGCGTGATTGACAGGAATGAGGAGTTGTATACGACTCTGTATGCCCAGCGTTTGTTTTTTAGGGTGACATCCAAGGGCAATTCTATCAGTTTTGAGCCCGTCAGTCGCAACGAAGCCCGAATGTTAATGGAAAATAGACTACGTCATCTTAAAAATAGCGGGGAATGGGAGGCTTATCAACAGGCAAACAAACTCTACCAAGCCGCTTTTCAGTAAACTCCACCACCTCCATTTTCCCTCAACAGACGAAGGAATGCCCAAGGGATGAGTATATGTGGAGTGTTTCTTCTGCCACTCGTTGCCAAGAGTATAAACTCCCCCTAAGTTTACCTAGTTGTTTTAACTTTTCCCGCAAATCCCTATCTTGAATTACCCTATAGACAGTATAGGCCATGGCCTGCCAGTCGTGGGGGGGAATATATAACGCTGCCTCCCCTGCCACTTCTGGTAAGGCAGAAATTCTTGAGGTGACAACCGGCGCGCCTAATGTCATGGCTTCTAGAATTGGCAACCCAAAACCCTCGTAAAGGGAAGGATATACAAATACCTCGGCATTGGCATAGAATACTGCTACTTCTTCTTCTGTTAAATAGCCTAGGTGTTTTATATTATTCCTATAGGGGGAGTTTTCTATCTCAGCCAAAATCTCCCTGTATTGCCATCCTTTTTTTCCTATTAACACCAGGTTATGGTTAATGGCAAATTCTTTTTTTATTAGGTTAAATGCTTTTACTAGATTTATAATATTTTTTCTCGGCTCCATTGTGCCCACAAACAGAATATATGGTTGGGCGAAGAGATGATGATATTTGCGTTTTACCTCCGCCACGTTTACGGAATCAAGGTAGTTTGAGTCATAGCGACTTGCCTCGGAGGTTACCACAACTTTTTCTTCAGGAATTTGGAAGTAATCGACTATTTCCTTCTTAGTAATCTGAGAGAAGGTTAGCACAAGGTCTGTCCATTCCAGGCATTTTTTTATCCTATTTTCATAGCTAATTCTCACTATATAATGACAATATTCAGGGTATCTAACAAAGGCTAAATCATGGATAGTTATGAGCTTTTTACCTCTTCTAAAGGGATAGACGTAATGGTCAGTTCCATGGACAACATCAAAATAATCTCCCAAATTTTCGGCAAAAAAAGCGGCATGTTTGCCCAAAAGGCTACTAACATTTACAGGGAGGGGCAAATAAAACATCTGCCCACCTTGTTGGGGGAAAGAGAGGGAAGGGGGTTTTCCTGTCAACCACTCCCGTAAAGAGGGCTGACGGTAAAGGGCAAGATGCCACTCAGGGAAACGGCTTTTTACCAAATCCCTCAGGGCCTTTATCAGAGTATGAGTGTAGTAGCCAACACCACTGAGGGGTGGTCGGACACAAGTGCAATCCACTAGAATCCTCATAGTAGGGCTTGTTTACAATTTGTGATAAAAAAAGTTGTCAAATTTGATACAGTTTTGCTATATTAAAGATGGAAAGATAAATCGTTCATCTGCGTAAAGCAGACGGAAGTAGGGAGTGGGGGACTCCCGAAGGAACGCGCCTCAATAAAAAACCCTACAATTGTATAAAAGGAGGCGAGGTATGAACGCTAAATTCAACCAAAAACAAATAGGCTTGATCGAACAACAAGCACGTCTTTTGATGGCAGACAACCGTCAACGCCGCAATAATCGTCATGCTACCATGTTGGAGAGGGCCTCTCAACAAATTGGCCTTCAGTAGTGGTCAAAAATAGTTAAAGACAAGAGACAAAAGGAATGCCCCAGTGCAGGGGAAAGGGTTAAGACTGAGGTTGTTTAGAAAAAGGAGGAGGACTATGATTACTTATCAAGCGTGGAGAGAAGCTAAGAGGACACATAGGGAAAATCTCTTAAGAATTTTAGACCGTCGTTTGGAAGTTGCCAAAGCCAAGGGCGATACTGCCTTAGTCCAACAATTGGAGGCAGAGAGAAACTATTATCTTAACGGCTAGGCCATTGTATCACAGGACGAGCACATCACACAAGACGTCTAGGGAGTAATTCCTTAGGCGTTTTTATTTTGTCTAGGGGTCTTTTTGTGGCAAAATAGCACTAAAACAGGACATTGAGGGAATACAGAAACCCATGATTAAGTCTACCACCCGTCATATTAGGATCTATGCGGCCGAGGTAAAAGATAACGAATTGGTGCCTTCCGAGCAAGTTTTGACTCTTGACGTGGATCCCGATAATGAGTTCAATTGGAATGAGGAGGCATTACAGAAAGTATATAGAAAATTCGATGAGTTGGTAGAAGACTACAGTGGGGAGGCTCTGACGGACTATAATCTACGTCGTATAGGCTCGGAATTGGAACACTTTATCCGTAGCCTTTTGTTAAAGGGGGAAATTTCTTATAATCTTAATGGCCGGGTGTTGAATTATAGCATGGGACTACCCAAGGTAGAAAGTCCAGAATCGGAGGGGAAGTATCGTTTGAGTTAGGCTAACTGTTTTTCTCCTTCTCCGGTGTCTGTGGGGAAAGGTTGCCAAGGGAGGGGGAGACCTTCCGGGAGTTAATCCAGGAGTTAAGGAGTATCATGGTGCCAGTGACTAACATCCATAATAGTCCTAGGCCGTTGAGAAGGACGTAAATGGGTTCAAAAAAACGGCCTAAATACTCCCCCTCATGGATTACCATTAAAAAGTGTACCTGCTCTCTGGACAGACCAAACCAACTCTTGCCTAAACGATAGGCAACTCCAGTAATAACCGTTACTAGTAAGGGTAGCAACACGATAGGTGCGAGGAGGGCATGCAACTGTCTGATTCTCTTGTGCCATTTACCCTTCATCTTATTCTCCTTTGTGTCTAACAGTTATAAAAGTCGCGATACCAACGCACAAATTCTGCGATACCCTCTGCCAGGGGGGTGGAGGGTTTAAAGCCTACTGCCTGATACAAGTCATCTATGTCGGCATAGGTAATAACTACATCTCCTGGTTGCATAGGGAGGAATTCCTTTTTTGCCTCTATTCCCAAACACTTTTCTAAACAGGCAACCAATTCTAACAATTCTACTGGTTGGTTATTGCCAATATTGTAAAGGCGATGGGGTGCTTTTTGTTGGGGGTTGTCGGGGGAAGGCTGGGGGATTTTATGCATAACCCTTACTACTCCCTCAATAATGTCGTCGACATAGGTAAAATCTCGTTTCATGTGGCCGTAGTTGAATATTTTAATGGGCTTGCCCTCTAGAATGTTCTTGGTAAAAATAAAATAAGCCATGTCAGGCCTTCCCCAACTGCCGTAGACGGTAAAAAATCTTAAACCGGTGGTGGGTATCTGATAGAGGTGACTATAGGTGTAAGCCATTAATTCGTTTGCCCTCTTGGTAGCGGCGTAGAGACTAATGGGATAGTCTACATTGTCTGTCACAGAGAAGGGAACTTTCTGGTTGTTGCCGTACACTGAACTAGAAGAGGCATATACTAGATGTTGTACGGGGTGGTGACGACAGGCTTCCAGGATGTTGATAAAACCTACTATATTGCTGTCAATGTAGGCATAGGGATTTTCCAGGGAATATCTAACACCGGCTTGTGCGGCGAGATGCACCACTTTACTTATGGTGTGACTGGCAAACAAATCCATTACTCCCTGACGGTTACATAAGTCTAGCTGGTGGAACTGAAAGTTGTTGTACTTTTGTAGTTCTCGCAGACGGGCCTGTTTTAGCGAAACATCATAGTAGTTGCTCATGTTATCAAGTCCGAGGACCTGAAAGCCGCATGTCAGCAGGCGTTTACTGAGATGATAGCCAATAAAGCCACTACTACCCGTAACAAGGATGGTCTCCATTATTGTATTCTAGGATATCCAAAAACTATGAGCGACGGGCATTGACACAACACCAGCCTTCTCGTTGCCAGAGGGCGGCAATGGTCCACCCGTGCTTTTCTAGTATACTGACAATCTCGTTAGACTGTTCTAGGAGGATGCCACTGAGAATTGTCCAACCGTCTGGCTTGATTATGGCTGTCATGTCTGGGATCATAGGTTTAATCACCTCGGCCAGGATATTGCAGACAATCCCATCTAACAATTCTCCCTGGGCTTTTACGTCCTCTATGCTACCCTTAATTACGACTATGTTATAAACTTGATTGAGACGGCTGTTTTCTAGGGTGGCGGAAACAGCCAGGGGGTCAGTGTCTACGGCAAAGACTTTAGATGCCCCCAGCATGCTAGCGGCTATAGACAGAATACCAGAACCACAACCAATATCGGCCACAATCTGATTGGGCTGAGTTTCATCGATGCGCATTTCCAGGGATTCCAGACATAGTTGGGTGGTGGGGTGTACTCCCGTGCCAAAGGCGAAACCAGGGTCTAACCGTATGATTATACGTTCAGATTGGCTAGGGGGTTCAATCCAAGCGGGATAGATGGAAAAACGATCGCCTACATCTAAAGGCTGCCAGTGTTGTTTCCAGCTACTAGCCCAATCTTGTTCGGGGATCAACTGCCATGCAACCACGGGGGGATTCTTGCCTGCTAGCACAAAATCTTGTTTTATCCACAGTGCTAAGGCGGCCAAGTCTAAAGAGGTGATTTCTAAATTGGGCACATAGCCTTTAATAACCCAGCCTCTTTCTTCCTTCAAAACAGCGGCTCCTTGACAGCCAAACTCTTGTAGCCGCCAGAATACCGAGTCTTCCAACTCAGGATGATAGTCTACCCTAATCTCCCACCACTTGATGTCCATAGTCCTGTAAGGGGGTAAAATGAGGGGAAGATGAGTAGGTCTTCCCCCCGGTGTATCAAAGAGTTACAGTATAGGCATCCCTTACCCCGGGCACTTTGAGAATTTCCTCTAAAACGCCTTCTGGTAGAGGGTCATCTATAGTCAATACCATTACTGCGTCACCTCTAACGATTTTACGCCCCACCTGCATGCTAGCAATGTTGACATTGAAGTTGCCCAAGAGGGTGCCGATTTTGCCTATAATGCCGGGCATGTCTCGGTGAAGTGTAAACAACATGTAGTTATTAGGCGCTACGTTTACGGGGAACTTATCTAGACTGATAATGCGCATTTCGCCGTCATTGAGAAGGGCGCCACTGACGGAATGAGTGCCTTTGCTACCAGTAGCCTCCAGATAGATGGAATTGCTGTAGTCTTTGACGGTGGTGTCTCTAGTTTCAATGACATGAATGCCTCTTTCCTTGGCTTCGATGGCGGCGTTGACGTAGTTTACTCTTTCCCTTAGGGCTTTTGACAGCAGGCCCTTGATAGCGGCAATTACCAGGGGGCGACTGTTATTACCTTCTGCCAATTCTCCTTGGAGGGTTATCCTAAAGGTGTCTACCCTTTCCCCTGCCAATTGCCCCACCAAATCTCCCAATACCTCTGCCAGCCGCATATATGGTCGTAGTTTTTCCATAACATCTGGGCCTAGGCCGGGGATATTGACTGCACTACGAGCTGGTAGTCCAAGTAATACATCCCTAATCTGTTCGGCTACGTCTATGGCCACATTCAACTGTGCCTCAGCGGTAGAGGCGCCCAGGTGAGGGGTAAGAATGACGTTACTGCCGAGGGTTTTTAAGGGGGAATCGCCCAAAGGCTCTTGGGCAAAGACGTCCAGGGCGGCCCCGGCGATCCTCCCACTTTTTAGGGCTTCATACAGGGCCTCTTCGTCTATAATGCCCCCACGGGCACAGTTGATGATCCGCACCGTGGGTTTCATTTTGGCGATGGTTTCCCTATTTATCAAATTAGTGGTTTCTGGGGTTTTAGGCACGTGGAGTGTAATATAGTCTGCCTCAGATAGCAATACATCCAGGTCCACTAGGGTACAACCTAGTTGATTAGCCCTTTCTTGGGATATGTAGGGATCATAGGCGAGGATTTTCATTCCCATGGCCTTTGCCACTGTTGCCACATGGGAGCCAATTTTCCCCAAACCTATAACACCAAGAGTTTTCTTATATACTTCAGTGCCTATAAAACTCTTGCGGTCCCACTTGCCTTGTTTTAGGGAATAATTAGCATCGGGGATGTAGCGGGAAAGAGCCAACATCATTGCCAGGGTGTGTTCAGCAGCGGCGATGGTATTGCCTTCAGGGGAGTTTACCACAATAATGCCTTTGCGGGTGGCACTAGCTACGTCTATGTTATCAACGCCCACTCCCGCACGTCCGATGACTTTCAGGTTGGTTGCTGCTTCGATCACCTCCGCCGTTACCTGGGTGCCCGAGCGGATCATTAAGGCGTCGTAACCTGCTATAATACCTGCCAATTCCTTGGGCGACAAACCTGTTTTTACGTCTACTTGTGCCACCTGGGATAGGATTTTTATCCCCGCTTCGTCTATGGGATCTGACACTAATACTTTTGCCATACTACTATTCTGTTATCTTTTCTGTCATTTAACCGGGGCGACAAACTATTTCGATTGTGCATCGCTCACGCCACCAATATTATTATTATCCAGCCGTTTCTCAAAATCAATGGTTATAATAGAGGTATTTTCCTTTTTTCCCCATCATAGCACCTGTCCTCTATGAAGTGGAGCCGGTTTCCTTTTTGTTGCTTTGTCTTTTTTCTTCTGATTTTCTCTTCTGGTATGCCTCTTTTGGCTCAAAATAGACAGTCTAAAAACCCTCTTACTAGTGAGTTCAAAAGTGAATTAATTCCTATTATTGAAAGGCCTCTTACTCCCCTTGAACAGAGGAGAATTAGGGAAAGGATTGAGTTGTTAGAGAAACAGGCCGAAGAGGCCCTCATGGCTGGAAATGATGATTTAGCTTTCTCCCTCTGGTATGAGGCTATTAATTTGAGTGGGTATTTGGGGGTGGAATCTGAGTTAAAACTGATTGCTAGGGTAGGGGAGAGGGCTTGGGCGAAAAACAGAATTCAGGACGTAAAATTTATCACAGAAAGACTCACCATTATCGAGAGGAATAATGACATTGATAATCTGGATTTCCTCAACCTTCTGAAGAATGCTTATGTTTCTATTCACGACTTGGACAAACTGGTCGAACTCAACCTAAAAACCTTAGACATGGCCAGAAGTAAAAATGACTCATCTCTGGAAAAATTGAGTTTAGAAAATCTTGGGGAGTTATATTTGGCGAAATTTGATTACTACCGGGCAGAACCGATTTATGAGAGACTATTACAGATTGCCCGTCAGGAGGGAGACTATCTTCAGGAGGGAATTTATCTAAGAAAATTAGCAGAAATAAGTCAGGCTTTAGTAAATCCAGAAAATTCAGTCTTATACAAGGAAGAACTGTTTAAAAAAGCCATAGAAAACCCATCCTTCAGTAAAAATATCTCCTATCTCCCCATGCTCAAAATCTCCCTCGGTGATGACTATAAACAGTTAAATCAACCCCAGTTGGCAGGGGAATCCTACCAAGAGGCTTTTAAGATGGCTTGGGAAAAACAACTGTATTCCATCGCTGCTGATGCCCTCAGGAAACTTGGACAATTGTACCACCAATATCAACGGCCAGACGTGGCTTTGGAAATATACCAGGAGTTGGTAAAAGTCGAACAACTTTCCTACAATCTCTATGGCTTAATGAACGCCTATGACTATATTGCCACAATTTACCTCCAAAAACAGCAAGTAAATAGGGCGCGGGAATACTGGCAAAAGGCTTTAGAAGTCGCCCGTAATCTCCGCTACCAGGAAGAATATTTTCTTGAGAAAATTAACAGTCTAAAGAGTAAATAAAACCCCCGGTGAAGAAATGTAAAAATAAAACTAAATTTTATTAAGAAACACCAGGGGAATTTTTTTTTTTCTATAATGGGAATTAGAGAGCTTGAAGGGCTCGTCTGAGCCAGTGTGGATGAAATTGAAAAAAAAAAGGAGGTGTTCGTCATGAAAATCATGAAAATGTTAGAAGCCATAACCAGATATTTGACGGAAGGATTTGCCCGCATTTTTAGTCCACCAGAAGAAAATTCACCCCCAGAAATAGGGGTACAACCCTTTGATTGTGCGCCCTATCGGGAAAAATCTTCCGCCCACTCCTAGGAATGCTAAGGTATTATTTTAGTTGGGAGGAGGACTAGTGTCTGGGAAGTGCATTATCCCCCGTGAGAAAGGGATGGGGAGGCGGGGAGACTGCCGTTGTACCTCACGGGGGCCTATTTATTCTGATTGAGGAAGAAAACGGGGCGGGAGTCGGGTTCTACTTTGTAGCTATTTTTTTCTATAATTTTACGAGCCAGTTTGGGGTCGAAGGTTTCCGCAAATTCTTCTTCTAGTTTTTCCACCCGGGGTTTGATGAGGGCAATTTCTGCCTCTATTTCTCTCAGTCTTGCTTGTTGTGTCAGGTGGTAGGGCAGCATTTGTTTGATACTCAACCCGGCAACAAGGGTAATGGTTACATTGACGGCGATTTTCAAGGCCGTTTCGATGGCTTTTTGGGTGTGAAGACGTTTTTCCTCTCTTTCTTTTTGTTTGCGGAGACGTTGGAGGCGGAGGTATTCCTGGTGTTTTTCCTTCCTCAGCCTAGCCCTATATAAATACAAGTCAGAGTTCATGATTTTGCTGCTATTTATTTGGGTTTAATTTTATACCTATAGTTTCCTATTTTCGGCGCTAATAACCGCCTGTCTAAAACCTAACACTACCAGGATATTAGACAGGGTGAGAAAAAATTCGGCACTACCATGCAACCAGTCTACATTGGCAAGGGAGGCGTGGTAGTGGCTTTCCGCATAAAACCCTGCCGGGATGGTAACGACTACAAACAACAAGAGAAAATAAAAACCAATCAGGGCGAGTTTTGGTGTCTTCCCTGACTTGGTTAAAAGCCATAAGAATACTAGATAGGGAAACAGGGAAAGGGCAAATAAATTCTTTTCCTGGAAAAAGTAGAGGATAAATTCTTTCATTTTTGTCTTTTATCTCTGGTTATGTTAAATATTTTTGCAGAAAGTAAAGAAAAACTGGGAATATGGGAGATAATGTGAAGATTGCTTAATATTTTGCCAGAAAGGGGACTCAATGGGGATTAAGATGGAATAGAGGGTATTTTTATCTGAATCGAGACATTACAATGGAACACACCTACTATAAGGTCAGACTGATAAATGAACAAAGAGGAATAGACAATGTGATAGAAGTGAGAGATGATGAGTACATATTAGATGCAGCAGAAAGACAGGGGTTTAATTTGCCCTACTCTTGTCGTGCAGGGGTGTGCATAACCTGTACTGCTAGAATTATTCAGGGAACCGTAAAACACGACTACGACTTTTTAAAGCCAAAGGAGATAGAGGCGGGTTTCTTTTTAACCTGTAAGGCGTATGCCACCTCTGATTTGACAATCAAAACCCATCAGGAGGATGCCCTGTTGGATTTGTAGGAGTGGGAGAAGGGGTAGTTAACACTAAAGAATCTTCTGGAGAGAAAACCTCATCCGCCTGGTAGTTAGTCCATTCCCTTAGTATCTCCCGATAGGTTTCTGGGGATAGCCGCATTTGTTGATAATATCCCTTGGCTTCTCTCTGTCTTTGAGCCTCAAATAGGATAACGGCAGCCGCTACAGAAACATTCAAAGACTGTGTCATCCCCATCATGGGGATGTGGATGTGTTTGTCTGCCAAAGACATGGCTTCAGGACTTACACCATCCCTCTCTGCCCCTACTATAATGGCACAGGGGACAGTATAATCCACAGTCCGATAAGAAACAGTATTCTCCCCTACATGGGCGGCATAAATACTATAACCTTTCTGTTTAAGCCCTAGAATAAGCTGTTTTATGTCTTGATGATAGGTCAGTTTTACCCACTTTTCCGCCCCAAGAGAAACACTGTGTGCTACAAATTCTTTTTGTGGTTCGGAATGCACCCAATGTACTTCCATTATCCCCACCGCCTCACAACTGCGAATAATGGCGGAAAGATTACGGGAGTTGTTAACATGGTCGGCAATGAGAGTCAAATCTGGTTGTCTTCTGGCTAATACGCTTTTGATTCTCTCCAGTCTTCGTTTTTCCACTATCTTCTTGCCAACAACAGTTTGTACCTCTAGTTACTGTTATAACCAATTCCCCATCCTGTCAGGAAGATAACATAATGTCAGTGGTATACTAGTTTAACCCGTAGGGTGTAAGTAAAATTGAAGGGATGTGGTTAATGGGGAAAAATATCATCTTATCTTCACTAGCCTTGAGTTTACTGTTTTCCCCTACCTCTGTCGCCGCTGGGGAGAATAACCTTATTAGCTACAACAAAAACCTACTACTTGCGCAGACTAGAAGGGAAAAAGGCCTTTCTGAAAAAGAAATCCAAGAAATGACGCGGGAGTTACAAGCCTTGGTCCACCGGGTGGAGGCTACTCTGATTACAGTGGAAGCCAAAAATAGTGAGTATTCTGGCAGCAACTCTATGAGGGAAATAGCTGAAGAGATAGTACAATCCCGTAAAGGCAATGCCAGTAGCGTTAACAAAGTAAGTACCCGTTTCAACAACTCCCGCGCCATGGCTGCCATCCAAAATGCCAGGGAGGTACTTAAGCAATTCCCCTTGGTTGCTAGGCAAGATGCTAATAGGGCAAGGCAGATATGGGTGGAAGCACGGAGGCGTCTTTGGGATAGCTATCCAGTGGATCGTCCTTTCCCCCAGTCGGAAATTAGGGCTATGTGGGTGGATAGGGGAACCATTGTCAAAGCCCGGTCAAAAAAGGATTTGGAGCCTCTTTTCAACAAAATGGCAGGGGCTGGCATTAACACTGTCTTTTTTGAAACCGTCAATGCCAGTTATCCTATTTACCCAAGTAAGGTGGCCCCCGCGCAAAACCCCCTCACCAGAGGATGGGATCCCCTTAAGGCGGCCATTGAACTTGCCCATGAGAGGGGGATGGAATTACATGCCTGGGTATGGGTGTTTGCCGCCGCTAATGAAGGGCATAATCGGATTGAGAGAAAACCGGATAATTACCTAGGACCAGTAATTTCCCGTAATCCTGACTGGGTTTTAAAAGATCAAAATGGCTTTGTTTTCAACCGTACTCCCGGTTTCAAAAAGGCTTTCTTCGATCCTGCCAATCCCCAGGTGCGTAATTACCTTCTCTCTCTGTTTGAGGAAATTGTTACTAAATATAATGTAGACGGAATACACTTAGACTACATACGTTATCCCTTTCAAG
Organism: Geminocystis sp. M7585_C2015_104; assembly: GCA_015295805.1. Lineage (NCBI taxonomy): Bacteria > Bacillati > Cyanobacteriota > Cyanophyceae > Chroococcales > Geminocystaceae > Geminocystis > Geminocystis sp. M7585_C2015_104. The sequence goes on from DVEF01000015.1 coordinate 38,415, forward strand.
ATAGTCACACTCGTCAGCATTTTGGTTACACCTCTGCAAGTAGGGAATTGTTTAAGCAAACTTATGGGATTGACCCCATTGAGATACAACCTGGCAGTGAGCAGTGGCGTCTTTGGACTACTTTTCGCACACAGCAGGTTACCAGTTTTGTCAGTGAGGTGAGTCAACGTCTTAAAAGAAAACGTCCGGACTTGCTTATTTCTGCTGCTGTTTTCCCCATAGAGAGGGAGAAAAGACTTAATGTTATTCAACAGGATTGGGAAGAGTGGATGTTCAACGAGTGGGTGGATTTGATAGTTTTAATGACTTACGCACTAGACACGGGCAATTTTGAAACTCGCACTCGACCCATTCGCGATTTAGCTGACAAGAAGAATGGTAGTCTTATTATTCCTGGCATTCGTTTATTAGGTGTGCCAGATAGGGAAACCATAGATCAGGTACAATCTATTCGTAACATGCCCTCTGGGGGTTATGCTCTTTTTGCCGCAGAGAATTTCAAGTCTTCCCTCCAGGGCATTCTAGCCCAAACCCAGGGCAGTACTAGTAGTAATCCTCAACCTTTGCCTCATCGTCAACCCTTTCATAGTGCCTTCCAGCGTTATCTTTCTCTCAAACAGGAGTGGATTTTTGTCCTGGCTACTAATCGTATCGCCATTGATACCCCGTACATCATACCTTGGGCTGAACAGGCTGACAAACTCACTGCTAGACTTAGGGAATTGGTCAACAATCCTAGTGGGAATAATTTAAAACATGCTCAATCGGAATTATCCACCTTGAAGTTCAAACTTTCCCGTTATTTGGAAAGGGAAAAACGCCAGAATCCTGCCTTGGTAGACAGTTGGTTTAATCGTCTAATTACCATTGATAATTTGTTGCGTTACGGGGAGAGGACTATGCTGAATGGCAATGGGAAAAATAATTCTATAACCCAGAAATAACTACTTACTTTTCGGGAAAATCTCCTCTCCGTGTATTCTTTGCGGGCAGGATTTATATCAAAAAGGATTTTATTGTTTTCTTTCCCAAAGTATCCTTTTAGTATTCCCAGGTCTGCCAAAAACTTGTTGGATATTTCTTACCATCGGTAGTCGCATTTAGGCACAGCAATAGCAGAGTAGTTACAGTCAATGGGAAATCTGGGGATGACTGTCTAATCCCCAATTTCTCCTATGTTCCCATGGGACAATTTGACCAAAGCCTTAAAATAGGGGGTAGGATAAAGGGTGAGGATGCTAGTTCACAGGGCTATGGCAAGGCATTGGGGGACATAAGGCGAGCCAGTGAGGGTTATAGTGGTAATACTTGACAATTTCAGGGCTCGTATATGAGCTACCTCTTGCATGCCTCCGTCTTGTCATTCTGCATGAGGTATTGTTTTACAATTTAATACTCCGTTTAACTTGAAAAAAACACATTGGCCACTGCCTGGTTATAGCTAAATTGGGGAAAGAGCTGGGCTTTGGGCTGTGCAAACAATTCCAAGTCCACATAGGGGGGGAGGCTTTTAAAGTATCAATCAACCCCCAGGAGTCTTTACTAACCACTAGCCTGTAGGGGGGCGCGGATGGGGTAAAAGCCATGACTCCGAGGGGGGGTGGAGACTATGATGCCCAACTGTCGGAGTAAGTCTTCTGCTGGGGTGTCACGTAGCATTTTGTAGGAGGTTTTTTTGGGAGATATGGTAGGACTGGTTTAACAACAGCCCAATTTCCAAGAGGGTTTTTTCGTCTAGGGAAACATTGGGCAGTGGGAATTCTCCTCCCTTGGCAGATTTCTCCAGAAAGTCAACACTGGCATTGCCAACATATCTCTTCCCCCCATGATAACGCCCTTTTTTTCCATGGCGGGGGGTGTGGGGGTTGTTGCAATGGACTGTTACTTGTCCACTTTTACTGGGGGATTTATAATGGGAGTGAGTAATACGGTTTCCCAATTATGACGGATTCCAAGCAACAGTCTCCCGAGGCTTTAGCCATAGAGGTGGCCTCCTTAAGGGGTATGGTGGAACAGTTGAGCAAGTATAAAAGGGCAATGGAGGCTCAACAAGAACTGTTTAAGGCCATTCTGAGAATGGGCAGTGTTGCCAGTGGGAGACTGATGTTACGTTCTGTGCTTCTAGAAATATGTGAGAAGACAAGAGAGATACTAAAAGCGGAAAAGGCAAGTTTGTTCATATTAAGCCCGAAGGGGGTGATAACAGAAAGTATATTGGCAAGGGGGCCAACCATTCAGGAGGAGAAGACTCAATTAATTGGGACTGTTTTGAAACAGGGGTTAGCGGGGTGGGTGTATCGTTATCGTCGGATGGCGCTAGTAAAGGATACCAAAGAGGACGAACGTTGGTTGGAATTTGAACGTCAACCCTATCAAGTGGGCTCTGCCATTTGTGTACCCTTCTTGAAAGGCAGTATAGTGCTGGGGATTCTGACACTCACCCATGCCCAACCCTATCATTTTAATGAGGACATGGCGGAGTTCATGGAGGTTTTTTCTCCCTCCATTGCCATTGCTTTAGACTATGCCACTACCCTTTTTGAAGCTAGCTCTCAGCCTGGTCAATAGTTTTCATCTTGCCTCTTCTGCCAAATCCAGATTCAACAGTCCTAGGGGTGGGTTTATTTCAATTCTGCGGTTTTCCAGGTCCACTACTGGGACAATTTCGTCTACAAAGGGAATCAAGACGGTGAAGGGTTTTGTTTTTCTTGGCCTAAATTTGCGCAACTTGGAATAGCGGTTTAGTTTACTCAAGTCGGGGATTTTTCTTTCTTTTTGGGGGGGTTGTTTATGGAGTTTGACTTCCAGGATGTCGTTGCCGGCGGCGAAAACATCTACTACCACTCCTATGTTTTCCCCAGTTGCCTGAATATAAACTTCTAGGTCAATCAGATCGGATACGTGATATTCTCCCTCTTTTAGTTCGGGTTTATCACATTTTAGTACAAAAATCTTACAACCCCTTAGAGTTTCTGCAGTCTGGCGATCGTCAATGCCAGCAAATTTAACGACAAACACATTCTTGCCAGGGATTTTCCAGCCTCTTTCTAATTGGATTTTTTGGGGGGATGGGGAGTGGGGTTTAGTTATCCAGCGGATTCCGGGTTTTTGAAAACGTTCGGGAAAATCGGTATCACTTTGGACTTTTACATTCCCCTTTAAACCTTGGGGACATACAATTGTACCAATTTCTAGGAATTCTGTTATTTCCAGTTCCACTTTTTTTCCACTACTGACATAACCGGATTGTCATTATCCATTATTGTAACAACTATCCCCTTGTCTGCTACTGCCCTACCCCTACCCTTTCCCTAATTGCTTTCCAGGCGACGTCTAGGAGTTTGCGGGGGTGTAATTCTGGTTGAATTAGCTGCCATAGTCTTTTTACTTCCTCGGTGTGGAGTCTATCGTCTTCTATCAGGGCGGTTATGATTTGCTGACGGAGGTATTCCCCTTCTGGGGATACTAAAAATTGTAGCCCGAGACCAGCGGTAGGGAGAAGGTCAAAGTGTCCATCCATACGGGCCAGTGCTATCATATGTTCTAGTCTTTGCCATTGGAATTTGCCGTCTTTAAACAACACTTCCAGCAGACGTTTACGCATTGCCGGGGATTCTTCTGTTAAGAGTCTGCGGGAGACGTAGGGGAATGATACTTCTACGATGCGGAAATTAGGGTTTAAACTCAATGCTAATCCTTCTTGGGTTACTAGGGAGCGGATAATGAGGGCGAATTTTGCCGGCACTCGGAAGGGGTAATCAAACATCAACTCAGAGAAATCGTCTGTAATGGTTTTAAAATTGAAGTCAGAAACACTCCGGCCGATGGCGTTGTTGAATACTTTTTCTAGGGCTGGTATGATAGGTCTGATGTCGGTTTCTGGTGTCAGGAAACCCAGTTTAACAAAATCTTCTGCCAGGGCTTTATAGTCCTTATTGATCAGTTGAACTACAGAGGATACAATGGTCTCTTTAGTGTCTTCACTGAGTTGGTCCATCATGCCAAAATCGATATAGGCCATGCGGCCGTCTGGCATGGCAAATAGATTACCAGGATGGGGATCTGCGTGGAAGAATCCGTGTTCCAAAAGCTGTCTTAATCCGGAGATAACACCGATACGAATTAGATTATCTGGATTTAATCCTGCCGCTTTTATACTTTCTACATCAGTTAATTTATAACCATTTATCCACTCCAAGGTGAGGACTTTATGGGTTGTATAACGCCAGTATATGGCGGGGACTTTTATGTCTTTATCTCCTCGAAAGTTTGCGGCAAATTTTTCTGCATTTCTGGCTTCATTTAAGTAGTCGATTTCTTCAAAAAGTTTAGCACCGAACTCGTCTACAATTAGTTCTAGATTATGTCCTAGGTTGAGGGGTAAAAACTTGCCAAAGTGTACTGCCATCCAGCGTAATAGGTACAAATCGAGGGTGAGGATTGGCAAAAGGTTGGGCCTTTGGACTTTTATAGCCACTTCCTCGCCGGTATGGAGATAGCCTCGGTAAACTTGTCCAAGACTGGCGGCGGCTACGGGTTGAGAGGAGATTTCGCGATAGGCTTCTTCTATTTTCAGGTCTAATTCTTTCTCGATAATCTGAAAAGCTATCTTATTATCGAAGGGGGGAAGCTGGTCTTGTAGCTTGGTTAATTCTTCCAAGTAATCTTTTTTTACTAAGTCTGGGCGGGTGGATAGAGCTTGTCCTACCTTAATAAATGTGGGGCCTAATCTAGTTAGAATTTGTCTTAACTCTTCAGCTCTTTTTTGCTTGTTTTTTTCTTCTTTTTTAAAGATTTTGTCTAGTAACAAATGTAGGTAGAAAATGCCAAAATGGAAGAGGATTTGTAGGCCACGACGGACAACCAACCAGGGGCGACGATTGTAGTAATTAGCAATTACTTCTGGGGAATAGCGTTGGAGGGTTTCAATGTCTGTCATTGTCGTTTGTTAAATTAGTATAAATATTATTAAGTTTTTGTTATCTCTAATACCCATTATATAGGGGGATTATACAACAATAATGGGACAGACAGGAAACCCCCCGGGGGGTGGGGCTTGTTTCCACCATTTAGACGGAGGCGGTGGTAGTAGCGGTGGTTTTACGACGACGACGGGGGAATTTGCCTTCTATTTCTTCATCTGTTTCTGTCTCCGGGGTTTTCCTGCCTTCGGATACGTGTAGCATGAAGATGACAAGGGGTTCACTTTGGATTTCTCGTTGGATAACGCGGGAGAGGTTGGCCTCTACTTCTAAACGGATGCCATTCCAGTTGATGTCTTCGCCGGCATTTAAGAGGAGACTGCTTTTGATACGATCTTGTATAGTCCTCTCGACGGTAAAGGAGATAAGACGTTCAAGGGTGGGCAGTTCCATGGTACAAACCACGCCACGGAGGGTTATTTGTGGGGGGGAGAGGAGATTGCCTTCCGAGTCGGTGACGGCAGCCACGGTAACTACACCATCTTCCGCCAGTTGCTGACGTTCCTGCATTACATGGGCATGGACAACCCCTGCAGTATCTACCAACTGGATGCCGGAGGGGACTTTTTCGCCCTTACAGATGCTATCAGGGGTGAGTTCGACTGTTTCGCCATTGTTGACCAGGACGATGTTTTCTGGGGGTATACCCATACTACGGGCTATTTCAGCATGTTTTACCAACATCCTATATTCCCCGTGGACTGGCACAAAGAATTTGGGTTTAGTGAGGGCCAACATGAGTTTCTGGTCTTCTTGACACCCATGGCCGGAGACGTGTATTCCCAGATGCCTTCCATATATTACATCCGCCCCCTGTAGCATCAATTTATCAATGGTATCTACAACTGCGAGGGTGTTACCGGGGATAGGGTTAGCGGAGAAGACGACGGTGTCGCCGGGGCGGATTTTGACTTGGGGGTGTTCCCCTTTGGCAATACGAGTCATAGCGGCCAGTTTCTCGCCCTGGCAGCCGGTGCAGAGGATTAATACCTCATGGTCTGGTAGATTAGAAAGATGACGGAGGGATTGGAAAAGGTGGTCAGGGCAGCGGATGTAGCCGAGATTACGGGCATGGGCAATAACGTTTAACATGGAACGTCCAACTACCCCCACCTTGCGATTATATTTCTGTGCCAGGGAGAGGATGATATTTAGACGGTGGACGGAGGTAGAGAAGGTGGTGATAAAGAGACGGCCTCTGGTTTTGGCGAAAATGCTTTCCAGGGGGCCATATACGGCCATTTCCGAGGGGGCGAATCCGGGCACTTCCGCGTTAGTGGAGTCTCCTAACAGGCATAATACCCCTTTTTCTCCCAATTCTGCCAGACGGTGTAGGTCGAACCGTTCTCCGTCCACTGGGGTATGGTCTATTTTGTAGTCTCCTGTGTGGATGAGTACGCCGATGGGGGTGTGGATAGCGAGGGTAAAGCTGTCGGCGATGGAGTGGGTGTTACGGATGAATTCTACTTTAAAGTATTTACCAATACTAACAACTTCTCTTGGTAGTACGGGGTGGAGTTTGGTCTTGTCTAGTAATCCTGCTTCTTCTAGTTTTTCCTCCAAAAGGGAGATAGCCAGGCGGGGGCCGTATATAAGGGGTAGGTCAATTTGTTTGAGGTGGTAGGGGATGCCGCCGATGTGATCTTCATGGGCGTGGGTAGCGATCATTGCTTTGATTTTGTGATTATTTTCCTTCAAATAGGTCATGTCGGGCAGCACAATATTAATGCCGTGCATGCCCTCGGTGGGGAAGCCCAAGCCGGCGTCTACTAGAATTATTTCATCGTCGTATTCATAGATGCAGGTATTTTTACCGATCTCATGAAGTCCTCCCAGGGGTATAATTTTTAGTTTTTTCTCTGGGGGATTCACAGGGGTTATTTCTGGGGTTGTTTCTCCGAGTATTTTGTTTGTTTTTTCTAACCCTACAGTTTTTCTGCTGCGTCTTCCCTTGATGGCGTACACTTTGACCTCTCTTCTATTTTCTTCCATAATTGCTCCTTTTTAGTTTTTTTCCTATTTTTTTCTCTATAATTTCTTCTTATTTACTCTTGGTAAACCTGATTTTGAACCCGGTAGAATAAAAAGAAAAACCCGCAACAATTTTTCCTAGGAGATACAGGTTATTGTTATTTTAATACAAGTAAGATTAAAAAGGGGGCTGGGGGGATTAGAGAAGATGGAGTTGGGAGAGGACATTTTTGACCTCATCTTGTTGCTGTGGGGGGAGGGGGGAGAGGGGGAGTCTAACGCCGCCCACATCCCACCCTTGTAGCTGGAGAGCATACTTTACCGGTATAGGGTTTGTATTACAAAACAAAACTTTGAAGAGGGGGTATAGTCGGAGTTGGATTTGTTGGGCGAGGGAGGTATCTCCTTTTTGATAGGCTTGAATCATTTGTTGGATAAGGTTGCCCACTAGATGACTTGCGACACTAACGACACCGATACAACCCATTGTCATCATGGGGAGGGTTAAGAAGTCTTCGCCGGAGTAGATGAGGAAATTGTCAGGGGTTAGAAGACGGATTTTAGCGGTTTGCTCTAAGTCTCCACTGGCTTCCTTGATGGCGACGATATTGGGGCAGTCTTGTGACAGGAGGGCTACAGTTTCGGGGGACAGATTCCTGCCTGTACGTCCTGGGATGTTATACAACATTATGGGGAGGTCTGGGCAAGCTTGGGCGATGGCTTTAAAGTGTTGATAGAGGCCTTCCTGGGGTGGTTTATTATAATAGGGCACTACATGGAGACAGCCATCCACGCCGATTTGTTGGGCTTTTTTGGTTTGGGCGACGGCTTGGGCGGTAGAATAACTACCCGTGCCCATGATAATCTTGGCGCCGGTGCCGGCCACTGCCTGTTTTACAACTCTTAACAATTCGTATTTTTCTTCGCTTTCCAGGGTGGGGGATTCTCCTGTAGTCCCACAGACCACCAAGCCATCACTGCCATTAGTAACTAGGTGGTAGGCAAGCCTTTCCGCCATGGCATAGTTAACGGCGCCATCAGCGGTAAAGGGTGTCACCATAGCGGTTAAAACTCGACCAAAAAGATAGTCACTCATCACTGTATAGGGGGGTTAGGATTTGGGGTCAAGGGGATAGGGCATGTATTAGAGGAGATTTTCGGCCACCAGCAGTTCAGCGATTTGGACGGCATTCAGGGCGGCGCCTTTGCGGATTTGGTCGCCACACAACCATAATTCTAGGGCATTAGGGTTAGAGATGTCTTGACGGATTCTCCCTACCAATACTTCGTCTTTGCCGGTGGCGTCTATAGGCATTGGGAAGTAGTTACGTTGCCAGTCTTCTACCAGTTTAACTCCCGGGGCTTGGGAGAGGATTTCCCTTGCTTTTTCCACGGGGAAGGGTTGGGAAAATTCCAGGTTTACCGCTTCTGAGTGGGCTCGTAGTACAGGTACTCTTACACAGGTAGCGGTTAGGCGGATGTTGTCATCGCCGAAGATTTTGCGGGTTTCATTAACCATTTTCATCTCTTCCTCACAATAGCCATTAGGCTGAAGGGGAGAGTTATGGGGGAAGAGGTTAAAGGCGAGGGGATAGGGTAGCACTTCGGTTTTTGGAGGTGAGCCCCTAACAATCGCCTCCGCTTGGGCTTTTAATTCCTCCATTGCTCTTGCGCCTGCCCCACTAGCTGACTGATAGGTTGCCACCACTACTCTTCGGATGGGCTGCTGCCGGTGTAGGGGGTATATAGCAACTCCTAGGAGTATGGTAGTACAGTTTGGGTTAGCAATAATACCTTTATGGTTTGCAGCGGCATGGGGGTTTATTTCCGGCACCACTAGTGGCACATCGGGATTTAGGCGGAAGGCACTGGAGTTGTCTATCATGACGGCGCCTGCCGCCACAATTTTGCTGGCCCACTGTTTAGAGGTGCTGCTGCCGGCGGATGCCAAGACTAAATCCATGCCGGTAAAGGCTTGTTCCGTGGTAGCCTCTACTTCTAGCAACTCTCCTTGGAAAGGTATTTTAGTGCCTGCGGAGCGGGGGGATGCTAATAATTTTAGTTCTTTTATGGGGAATTTCCGCTCTGCCAGGATGTGGATTAACTCCGTGCCGACAGCGCCTGTTGCCCCTAGTATGGCAACCCTATATTCTTTTGCCAAATAACTCTCCTCCTTTTTTCTAAGCCGACTTATATATTCTAGTATCCTTTTTTCAGGGCGAATTCTACTTGTTTAAATTCCTGTAGTATACGTTGTTTTAGTTTATCTGGTAGTGGTCGGGTGCCATAGGACGTATAGTAACCTGCCAGGGAATTAAGAGCGGTTTGCATAGTGGTAAAGGATCTTAATCCATTATACTTGTTATTGCGACGATAGCGGGCTATATAGTCGTTAATTTTTCTACGGGCTTGGGCTTGTATTTCTTTTTTCACTTCTGGTGGGGCATCTGCTGGCAATTCTACTGCCCTGGTTAACTCTTGTACCACTTCTATTGTGTCATTTACGTAGTTCCCAGTAAGACTATCAGCTAGGAGGGGGGGGGTATAAGCAAAAAAGAGGGTAAAGGCCAAGACAGAGGCGAGAATTCGAGTAATAGAGGCTCTAATCATGACAAGAATGGGTTGAGAACAGATTTGCTATGATTTTACCAGGGAAAAGAGACAGTTGTTAACTGTCAAGGGGCCTTAGTGGTGGCGAATTTAATTTTAAGGTAGTCTCCTTCCATTTTGGCGCCGGCGGGGGAGAGGGTAGCCAAAGCTTGGGGCAAAACCAGGTTACGACGGTGGTTTCCTATTCTAACATTTAATTCATCGCCGGTTTTGTTTAGTTTTATTTGTTGTTTGGGGATGCCTGGTAGATATAGTTCGAGACTGTAGGTTTTGTCTTCTTGGACTACTCTGATAGTATTTTCCCGGTAGTATACTTGAGTTGGGTCTTCGTCGCCGGGGTAGAGGGTGTCTTTAAGTCTTTCTAGGGCTGCCAAACCACACATTTCCTCGGGGAAGAGGGGTACTTCCTTTACGGGGAGGGGGTGGAAGTCGTCATATATTTGTTGCTTGTAGATTTTCTGGGTTTCTTTCCACTTTTGGAAGAAAGGGTCTTCTACGGTTTCTGGGATAATACGATTAGCAATTATCAGGTCAGTGGCCACATTATAAAGGCTAAGATAGGCATGGGCGCGGAGGGACTCTTTTATTACCATTTTTTCGGGGTTAGTAACAAGACGGACGGTGGTTTGGGTGTTGTCGGTAAGGACTTTTTCTAATTCTTCGATTTGGAGGTAGAATTCATAGGGTGCCTCCATTACCTCATTGGAGGGGAGAGAGAAACCGGCAATGGGTTTAAAGATGGGCTCAAAAATGGGGCGTAAGGCTGCTGACATGGTTTGGAAGGGTTTATAGAATTTGCGCATGTACCACCCGCCCACCTCTGGTAGACTTAATAGACGTAAGGCTGTGCCTGTGGGGGCCGAGTCTATAATCAGTACATCAAAATCTCCCTCATCATAGTGCCTTTTCATCCTCACTAGACTAAAGATTTCGTCCATCCCTGGCAGTATTGCCAATTCTTCTGCCTGTACTCCATCCAGTCCTCTTGCCTGAAGTACCTCAGTAATGTAGCGCTTTACAGCCCCCCAGTTGTTTTCTAACTCCATGAGGGCGTCCAACTCTGCCGCCCAGAGGTTGTCTTTGATAAGTCTGGGTTCATGTGCCAATTCTAGCTCAAAACTGTCGGCGAGGGAGTGGGCTGGATCTGTACTTAAAACTAGGGTTTTATAGCCAAGGGAGGCACATTTTAGGCCAGTTGCGGCGGCGACGGAGGTTTTTCCCACTCCCCCTTTTCCTGTCATCAGAATTACGCGCATATCCGTCAGTTCTAGTTCATTTCCCTTTTAGAGTATAACGTTTTGTTAAGAAATTTCGTGGTTCTTTTAAGTTTTTCCCGCCGCCAGGGTGGGGTAAAGGATTTCCTTAATGGGTTGGCGAGACAGGCAATACCAGTGACAGGCAAACAAATCCGGTTGTTGGATATGGATGGAGGCGATAGCGGGGGTGGCAGGGAAGGGCCAAAGGCGGTCGAAGATGATATCCTCTCCCATAAGGCGGAATTGTAGCAGATAGACGGAGGGGATTGCCCCTATAGAGTCTAACAAGTCATTAGCGAGACGATGTAGTTTTTTGAGGATGGGGGAGGGTAGGGTGTAGGGGTAGCGATAGTCGTTAGGAATTACCCCCTCCGCTATTATTGAGCCGTAGATTAGTTTTTCTTCTGTCATAATGATAGGCAGCCACAAATCCCCCAGCCAGCAGTTGTCTTTGCTGGTTTGGTAGCCAAACTTTGCCTCCACCCATTTCCTCCTGGCTTCCAAGTCGCGACAGGCTGCATATACTTGGCGTGCGGGGAAATCAAACCAATCTGGTAGTTTTATTGTAAGGGGGCAGTATATATATTCAGGGGAGGCTGGTGGTAGTTGTATAGATTTCGACCATAACTCAGCCCCACCAATGATTTCCACCTGGAAGTTTTTTCCCGACTGGGTGATACTTTTGGCTAACGCTGATGCCATTCTTTCCGTTACTGGGGATTTGCGGCTGATGTTTCCCCCTTCCACCTGGGCGTTAACAATTATAGTGACTTTTGACATCCTTCCACCTATCGGTTGCTAATCCCTATTATCCCAGTTTGAGGTGCTCAATCCTCGGGGTGTTTCGACTCATCACCATCCCCTTCTTGGATTCTTCTTTAATGGCCGTAGGAGGGGTTTAGGGTTTTTGTATTTTTTTTTGATTTACAAAGTAAATAATTCGACAACCCTTGCCCTAACATTTCCCATTATAGGAGAGGGGCAAGGCTGTCATCATGCAGTCTAACCCTGACTTTCTGGGGTTTCGGTTGGAGTAGTGGATGTAGTTTCTTCTACCTCAGCAGGGGGAGTGGTTTCTGTCTTAGTTTCTGCCTGAGGAGTTTCAGCAGGGGGAGTGATTTCTGTCTTAGTTTCCACTTGAGGAGTTTTAGCAGGGGGAGTGATTTCTGTCTTAGTTTCTGCCTGAGGAGTTTCAGCAGGGGGAGTGGTTTCTGTCTTAGTTTCCACTTGAGGAGTTTTAGCAGGGGGAGTGATTTCTGTCTTAGTTTCTGCCTGAGGAGTTTCAGCAGGGGGAGTGGTTTCTGTCTTAGTTTCTGCCTGAGGAGTTTCAGCAGGGGGAGTGGTTTCTGTCTTGACGGGTGGAATGGTTTCGGTAGGCAATTGTGTTTCCTCTACCGGTTTGTAGTTTTTGATGACAATGGCTTTGGCTTTTTCTAAGGGGATTTTGCCGGTTACCAGTTGTGCTAGGGTGTCTTGTTTGCTGGGATCGTATTCTACTGCCCTTACAGTACTATTAAAGGCATTGTTGACCACATTGCCATTTTCGTCTACATACTCCAGTTTAACCCAGTTGGTGCCTTTTTGGAATCCTTGTAGATAGATGGTTTCCCAGGTGTCTAACAGGAAAGACTCGCCGTTGACAGTAGTACGAATGCGCCAGTCTACAATATCATCCTGGGGGTTTTCCCGGGCAACCACATGGAGAGGGGCATTAGTTAGATAAAAGTCTAACATAAGTGGTTCGGCCCCGTACACCCCCTGGGGTTGGTTGTAGGTTAAAAGGGGTAGGTTTGGGGAGGGGTTGTTATCATCAGTGGGGGTGAAGACATGGAATATGGTTTGGGCGTAGGCTGTTGGGTTTTTAAAAGTCTCATTCCAGGGATAAGCCGCTATGACTCTGATAGTATGAGTGCCGGGTGCTAGATTAGATAACAAAATGGGCTCTTCTGTGCTATAAACTTCTTGTGGAGGTTGGTTGTCCAGGAATAATAGCAGATGTGGCCCCATTTGTAATTCTTCGTCTTTGAATAATTCTAAGCCCTCTACAGACACCCTCACGGCTACTTGTTGACTGTTTAGGGTTTCATTGTTGCCCGGAGAGATGATTTGTACTTTTGGTTTGGTGTAGGCGAAGGTTTCTTTTAGTTGTTGAATCAGGGGTGGGGGAGGCACTTCTTTTATTTTTTCTACTTTTGGGATAGGGGTTTTAGAATCAGTGTTGAAGGCTTGTACACTTTCGATGCTGTCCTTACAAGCGGTTATTGTCCAACTCAACAGGAAAACTGCTAGCCAGGAGAGGATTCTGCGACAAGTCATGTTTTCGCCGTTTCTGCCGTTGCTATTTCGTTACTAATGATAACGGATTTTGTTTATTTATTCGGAATGGGTTACAATTTGACTGCCAAAACTTGAGTATGGGCGCCACGGGCTTGTGTTACTCCTATTGTCCTCTCCGCTGCTTCTATCATTGGTCGTCTCAAACTCACCACTATAAACTGTGCATATTCCGCCTGTTTTTTTATCATTTTTGCTAGTTTTTCCACATTGGCGCCGTCTAAAAACATGTCTACTTCATCAAAGGCATAAAAGGGAGACGGACGGTATTGTTGTAGGGCAAAAATAAAACTGAGGGCAGTAAGAGACTTCTCACCTCCTGACATGGAATTTAATTTTTGCACCGGTTTTCCCTTTGGGTGGGCTACTAGGTTTAATCCTCCATTGAAGGGATTATTTTCGTCTTCTAGTTGTAGATAACCATCCCCCTCTGAAAGGGTGGCAAAAATCTTCTTGAAGTTTTCATTTACCGCCTCAAATGCCTCCCTGAATGCCCTTAATCTCAGAGTCTTTAGGTTTTCTATTCTCAACAGCAATTCCCTCCTTTCTGTCGCCAATGTATTCATTTTCTCTGATAATTCTGCCAATCTCCTCTGATTATTTTCGTACTCCTCTATGGCCAGCATATTCACGGGCTCTAGGGCGGCTATTTTCCTCTCCAGCCGGCTAATCTCCCCTCTTATATCTTCCAGTTTTTTGGCTAAAATTTCCGGTTGTATTTTGTCTATATCCTCCTCAAATAATTGCCTCGCCCCTGGTGTATTTGGAATTTCCTTGGGTAGCTCTCCTATTTGTCTGTTTATGTCTTCCAGTCTTAGCCGTAATTCCTCCTCTTTTATCCTCGTTTTCTCCAGGAGCAATTCAGTCTGCTTTTTCAAATCTTCTGTCTCTTTAATTTCCTCCTCCGTTTTGTCTCTTTGCTGTTTATATTCTTTCAATTTCGCTTCTATTTCTGCCAGTCTTGTTTCTAGCTGTTTTATAGTCTCATTTACAGATGTTTCTTGTTGTTTTAGCTGAGTAAATTTTTTATTTTTAGATGTCATTTCCTGATTTATTTCCTGAATTTGGCCCTTGAAGTATTGCTGCTGGCTCAGGAGTTTTTCTAGTTCGCCTTTGCCAGTTATTAACCGTCTTTCGGCAGTTTCCATCTGGCTATTAATTTCTTCCAGATATGCTTCTAGTTGTGAGATGGTTTGCTGCAATTGTTGCCACTGCTGACTGTTAAAAGTTGCCTCTAATTCCTTTAGGGTTTTGATTTTGTCTTCCAGGGAGTTTTGTAGGAGGGGAATGGCTTGGGCCAAATTTTCCAATTGCTGTTGACTTTGTTGCAGATGATGACGGTTTTCCTGGTAGATGGTAGTTATTTTTTCCACCTCGGCTTGTAGGAGTTGAATTTCTTTTTTACTGTGCTCTAGTAACAACTGTTGTTTGTGATAATCCTGTCTTGTTTTATTTAATTGCAGTGAGAGGGTTGACATTTCTCCCCTTTTTTGTGATAGGATGGTGGTAAGATGGGCCCTTATTGTTTCTATTTCCGCGAGTCTGGCAGAAAGGGAATGTAACTGGCTGCTAATGGGAGAGGGGGAAGAGAAGCCAAAGGGAAAGGTTGTGCGGGGGGGAAGACTGCCACCAGTGATGGCGCCACTGGTTTCTAGTAACTCGCCGGTGAGGGTTACAATGCGGTATTTGCCGAGGAAATTACGGGCGGATTCTAGAGAGTCAAAAACAAGGGTATTGCCAAAGACGTAGGCGAAAATTGGTTGATAACGAGGCTCAAATCGTACTAGATTGATAGCCAAATCAATAAAACCTGTGGCATTACGGACTGTCTGTGGCACATAAACGGGGGGAGGATTTATTTTATTAAGGGGGAGAAAAGTTGCCCTTCCGGCTTTTTGTTGTTTCAATAGTTGGATGGCCAAGGCGGCTACGTTGTCGTCTTCTACCACAATATAGCCGAGACGACTACCAGCAGCAATTTCTAAAGCCAGTTGATATTTTGTCTCAACTTCCCCCAGTTGAGCCACTAAACCACAGACGCCTGACAGGTTGGAGTTGAGAATAATTTTACTGGCTGTAGTGCCCTGAGCTTCTTGTTGTGCTTGTCTAGTAGCCTCCAATTGGTAGAATAGTTTTTGTTTTTCCCTTTCTTCTTTTTCTAGGCGGATGAGGGTTTCCTGATGTAGTTTTAAATCTGCTTCCAATTGGGATATTTTCTCCGTCAATTCTTGGACTTGTTGTCTGTATTTTTCCTCTTCCGTTTCCAGGGAGAATACTGTTTGCCGCTTGGCTTTTATTTCTTCTCCTAAGAATGCCAGTTTTTGTTGACTTTCTGCCAGAAGTTGTGAGAGGTTGGCACATCTTTCCTTCAACAATGCTTCTTGAGTGAGGAGAGGATTGAGTTTGTCTTGTAATTCTTTGATTTCCTGGTTTAATCCCCTTTGTTTGTTTAGCAATTCCTGGGAGTTACTGGCAAGAGAGTTGGCCTGTATTTTCTTTTGTTGTAGGGCAATTTTGATATTATTTCTTTCTGCTGCCAAGAAGGGGATTGTTTTCGTATCCAGGATTTTTATTTCGTCAAGGAGAGTAGCTATTTGGCCATCATTAACGACAATATTGGCGTTAATTTCCTGAATTTTTGCTGCATATTCTTCCCGGAGGGCGGTGAGAGTTTCTAGGTTTTTCCAAATGTTTTCTCTTCGGACTTTTTCCGTAGCTAACTGGGAGGTAATTTTGATTTTTTCGTCTTCTCCCAAGGCTTTGATGAGGTAATTTAAATGGGACAAATTCTCCTGAAGTTTTACGATTTTTTCTTGAAGCTGTTCTAGTTGTTTGCCAAGAGATTTTTGCTGGCTGTTAAGACTTTGTATTTGTTGGAATAGCCTGTGTTTTTCCTGTTGAAGATAATGCCAATTGACGACTAAATCCCATTGTTTTTTTTCCTGAATTTCGGTTTTTAGTTTTTGATATTTTGCGGCTTTTTCGGCGTCTTGTTTGAGTCTAATACTGTTTTGGACTAATTCCTCCTGAAGGATGCGACATGTTTCTTGTTTATCTTTGACGACATCAAGAGTGACTAAGGTTTGTTCAATTTTACGATCAAATTCCGCTACTCCTGCCAACTCGTCAATAATCTCCCTTCTCTCCCTACTGTTCATGGTTATGATACGAGTTACATCTCCCTGTAATACGATGTTATAGCCCTCGGGATAAATCCGCAGCCTAAGTAACTGTTCCTGTAGTTCTCCAGCAGTACAAGGGGAGTCATTGAGGTAGAAGGTGGAGGTATAGCTACCACTTTTTGTAACGCGGAGACGGCGGGTTACTTTCAATTCTCCCGATTCTGTTGGGTTATCATGGAAATTATCGAGGGAAAAAACGACGGATACAACTGTTTCCAATACGCCGCCATTTTCCTGATGATTATTATTGATTAAATCTGGCAGTCTTTCGGCGCGCATGCCTCGAGAGCTTGCTAATCCCAGACAGAATAATATACCATCTAGAATGTTAGATTTTCCCGAACCATTTGGGCCTGAGATTACCGTAAATCCTGGTTGTAGGGGGATTACCGTCTTTTTTCCGAAGGATTTGAAATGCTCCAATTCTATGCGTTTAATAAAAACCATATTCTGTCGTTGACAGGGGGGTGATTGTGGTTTTGTTGCCGTAAATTTTGACAGGGTTTATGGGGGTCGTATTATTATAACATGAACTGAGAATTTTACAATTTTCTTTCTGTTAACAGGGGGGAATAAAAGTCAAAAGACTGTTAGAATGGGGCTACTGTGTGGTGAATGGGGGTATACATGAGTAGACTACAGGTATTAAAACCGTATCTGTTTTTGTTACCGGCGTTGACAATTTTGTTTATAGTAGTTTTTTTCCCGGCTATTCAGGCATTTTCTTTAAGTTTTAGTCGCTTTGAATATGATTTGACGCAGCCGCCAGAGTGGATAGGATGGAGGAATTTTGAAAAACTGATGCAGGATGAGGTTTTCCAACAGACTGTGAAGAATACCCTGCTATATGTTGTTGGGGTGGTACCACCTTTGGTAATTTTATCCCTACTGTTGGCCATTTTAGTGAATCAGAAACTCCCAGGGATTCTTTGGTTTCGCACTACTTTTTACACTCCCGTGGTGGTATCGATGGTGGTAGCGGGAATAGCTTGGAAGGCAATATACTTGTCTAATGGGCTTTTTAATCAATTTTGGCTAAGTCTTGGCTTTAGGGAGGGAATTGGCTGGCTGACTAATCCAAAATGGGCTATCTGGAGTGTTATGATAGTGACCATCTGGAAGGGGCTAGGTTATTATATGGTAATCTACCTAGCCGGGTTACAAAGCATTCCTCCCGAGTTGTATGAAGCTGGGGCTATTGACGGTTCCGTAGGATGGAAGAAACATATTGATATTACCATACCTTTAATGCGTCCCTATATAATCTTAGTGGCTGTAATTTCGGCCTTGAGTGCCTCTAAGGTGTTTGAGGAGGTTTACATGTTGACTCAGGGGGGGCCTAACAATGCTTCCAAGACGGTAGTATATTACATGTACGAGAAAGCCTTTCGGGAATTAGAAATCAGTTACGCCTGTACTATAGGTTTGGTATTATTTGTTTTCATTTTGGTGTTGTCGTTGGGAAATTTATATTTTTCCAGGATAATGGGGGAAAAAGGCCATTGGCAAAGAGGAAATTATTAGAGAATTACTAGTGGGGATTTGCCTGTTGGGGAAAGGGGAAATAGTGGGGGGAGGTGAGGAATTGATTACAGATGGGTGATAATCATTATCCTGCGCTTGGGGAAAAACTAGTCGCCTAAGGGTAATAACCATTATATTGTGTCCTCCAAGCCATTGAAAAAAGTGGCAATAAGACTGTTGCAAAAGGAGGGGGAGAGTGGATGGGGATTGGAAAATGGGTTTTAAAAGTTAAGAGAAGGAGTGAGAAGGCTAGGCGGAGTAGGAAGCAGGAGAATAACAATCATTCTCCCACAGTGCAGGGGGAAAATCGCAGGTGGGTATAAACTCAACACTGATTCGCCTGTTGCCGGGGAATAGGGGTAATAGTGGGAATGGGGGATTAGCTATAGAGGGGGGATAATCATTTTCCCTTGTGGGAGGTGTGGGTGGGGGCAAAAGATATAAGGGTTTGTAACTGTAAATTCCTACGGGTTTGGGAGGTTGTTAAAAATAGAGGTAGACAGGGAAAATAGGCTGCCTAAAAGGAGGGCGATACTACTAAGACTACTAATAGCAAAACCCGGGGCTCTTTTGCCAGCTTCTTGATAGTATCCCCAGGCGTATATTACTCTTCCAAAAATCCAAATCCCCCCCAAAATTGCACCCCACAATTCGCTAACGTAGTAGGAGAAAATCCAGAGTAGGGGCAAGAAGAATACTAATTGCTCTAACATATTTTGTTGTACTCGTAGTGCCCTTTCAAAGTTTTCATCCCCCGTGGTAGCCGGAGGCATTATATTATATTTTCTCCTTGCCCTACCCACATTAATGGTGACTACAAAATAGACTATCAAAGCCGATACTGTGATTATAGCAGGTCCTAACAACATGGTTTTTCTCTCCTTGTTAAAAGCTAGGATTTCCAGTTATTTTTTGCCTGAGTAAGCACATATTCTGCTACTGCCTTTATTTCATCTTCTGTCAGCCGATTGCCAAAAGCCGACATATTATTTTTCCCCTGGGTGACTATTTGGATAATGGCTTCTGGAGAATCATAACCATATCTTTTTAGTGCCTTTAATTTGAGATTCTTCCCCCTCCTTATAATATTACTACCATTAGGGTGACAGGCGGCACAGTGGGTTTGAAAAATTTTTTCTCCTAGGTTGTGAGTAGGCGACTCTTGTGCCAGTGAGGGAGAAATGACTGTTAGCTGGAACAACAAAACGACAGTGGTTATAATCACAGAGGTTATGTGGTTTCCTCTTTTTTTGTGACCATTTTCCATAACCCTACCTCTCTACTTATAATAATTTTTCTGAGGACATATTTACTTATACCAGCGACTAGCAATTGGCATTTTCCAGCCGGTTCCGAATGCTTTGTCAGTAATTTTTAATCCAGGAGGTGCCTGTTTGCGTTTAAATTCTGCCATTGCTATCATCGTTATGACTTTTTGAATATTCTCATGAGAGTGTCCGGCTTTTGCGATTTCTTCAGGAGACTGTCGGAGGTGGATATATCTTTCCAGAATGTCGTCAAGGATGTTATATGGTGGGAGGGTATCTTCGTCTTTTTGGTTAGGCCTTAATTCGGCACTAGGGGGTTTTACCAGTGTATTTTCTGGTATAATTTCCTGGTTTCTGTTAATCCATTTACAGAGGGAATAAACTTTAGTTTTTGGCAAGTCAGCAATTACTGCCAGGCCTCCATTCATATCTCCATAAAGAGTACAATATCCCACAGCCATTTCTGATTTGTTGCCCGTAGAGAGGAGGAGATAGCCGAATTTATTAGCAATTGCCATTAGTAAAGTGCCCCTAATTCTGGATTGTAAATTTTCTTCAGCAATGCCAAATTCAGTATCTTTAAAAAGGGGATACAAAATTTCATCATAGGCTTTCATTACACCTTGAATTGGCAATATTTCCGTTTTTATACCCAGATTATTTGCCAATTGTTGGGCATCTGAGATAGAATGTTGCGAGCTATAGGGAGAAGGCATTAAAACACCTAAAACATTTTCTTTTCCCAAGGCAGAAACAGCGATTGTGGCTACCAGGGAAGAGTCAATGCCACCACTTAAACCTAAAACCGCCTTAGAGAAACCACACTTGTGGGCATAATCTTTTACTCCCAAAACAAGGGCGTTATAGATTTCTTCTTCTTCCTGCTGGTAGAGGGGATGGGGGGGAGAGAGGGGGAATAAGTCTTTTTTTCCGAGGCTATATTCTACATAAATTAAGTCCTCTGCAAATGGTTTTGCTCTAGCGATTATTTCCCCGCTTTTGTTAACAGAAAAACTGTAACCGTCAAAAATCAAATCATCATTGCCCCCCACCTGGTTTACATATATGATGGGTTTGTTATAATTTCTAGCCAGGTGTGAGAGCATTTCCTCTCTTATTTTTTGCTTGCCACAGACGTAGGGGGATGCAGAAAGGTTAATGATTAAGTCTGCTTCTAGCAAATCCTCTAGGGGGTTGACAGGATAATTTTTCTTGCCCCAAAATGACTCGTCATTCCACAAATCTTCACAGATGGTGACGCCTATCTTGAGGTCATCAATGTTAAAATAGTTGGCACGATTTCCTGGGCTAAAATAACGAGCTTCTTCAAAAACGTCGTAAGTAGGTAGAAGCCGTTTATGGAACAATTGTTTTATCTCACCATTAGCCAAAAGTGCGGCACTATTATAAAGAGGTTTTTCTCCCTGTATAGAAGCTGAAGGATTGGGAGTTACTGTGCCTATTAATACTTGTATTTCTGGGGGCGCTTCCTGGGCAAATTTATGCAAAGAGGAGTTGATTTTTTCGATAAAACTATTGTAGAATAGTAAGTCTTTAGGAGGATAACCACAAATAGATAATTCAGGAAAGAGGAGTAATTTTGCCCCTTGCCGGGAGGCCAAAGAGACTGTGTGGCGAATTTTGTGGAGATTGTAATCAATGTCGCCAATGATGGGATTGAGTTGGGCAATAGCTATTTTCATGGGGGCAACATTGTGCGGTGTTTCCCCATATTATACGATATGGATATGATGGTACGACCGTAGCTGACGGACGACAATAAGGATAGTGATACATAGGGATGATAGAGTATCTTCGGAACGGAGAACAGATTTATAGACAATCCTTTGCCATAATCAGGAAGGAGGCTTGTTTAAAGGGGTTGGAAGAGGGGTTGGCAAAAGTGGCAGTAAGACTAATTCATGCTTGTGGGATGACGGATATAGTAAAGGATTTGGAAGCATCCCCCCTGGCGGTAGAAAAGGGGAAAGAGGCTTTGAAAAAAGGGGCAAAGATACTGTGTGATTCGGAAATGGTGGCACATGGAATCATCCGTAGACGTTTAGAGGCGAAAAATGAGATCATATGTACTATAAACGACCCAATAGTGCCCACCATAGCCCATAAAATTAAGAATACCAGATCAGCGGCGGCAGTGGAACTATGGCTACCCCACCTAGAGGATGCAGTGGTGGTGATTGGGAATGCCCCTACGGCGTTGTTTCACCTGCTGGAGTTATTGGATGAAGGGGCGCCAAAACCGGCAATAATTCTGGGGTTTCCGGTGGGGTTTGTAGGCGCGGTGGAATCGAAACGGGAATTAGCCAAAAATCCCCGGGGTGTGGCTTTTATTACCCTCCATGGTAGAAGAGGGGGTAGCGCCATGGCTGCTGCTGCCGTCAACGCTTTGGCGAGGGAGGAGGAAGTATGACTGTAGGTAAATTGTATGGAGTAGGGATTGGGCCAGGAGATAGGGAATTGTTGACTTTGAAGGCATATAGAATTCTAACAACAGTGCCAGTTATTGCCTATCCTACTATGGAAAATGGCAAGGCAAGGGCAAGGGCATTGGTAGCCGACCTGATTAAGCCACAACAGATAGAAATCCCCTATCCGTTGCCTTTTAGCCGGGAAAAATCCTCCCAACCCTATTACGAGGCAGCTGCCAGCCAAATTGCCTCCCATCTAAAACAAGGAAGGGATGTAGCCGTCTTATGCTTGGGAGATCCCATGTTATATGGAACTTTCATGTATATATACAAAATTCTAGCTCCCCGTTTTCCTGTGGAGGTAGTACCAGGAGTTTCATCCATAATGGCGGCAGCGGCTCTATTAGGCGCGCCTTTGAGTTACAGAGATGATGTGTTTAGTGTGATTCCAGCTACCTTACACAGAGAGATTATAGTAGACAGGCTAAGCAGGTGTGATGGGGCAGCTATTATCAAACTAGGCAGACACTTTCCCAAGGTTAGAGAGATTTTAAGGCAATTAGGACTGATAGACAGGGCATTGTACATCGAGAGGGCTACTTGGGTCAATCAGAGGGTAATCCCCATTGAAGAAGTGCAATTGTCTGACATTACCTACTGGTCATTGATTTTAATTCCTAGTAAAAGTTATGGAAAAACTAGCCATTGTCACCTTGAATGAGAGGGGGTTACAGACAGCCGGGAGAATAAAGAGGGGGATAGGGGATGCCTTGATTTACGGATTAGCCAGTGGGTGTCAGGAGGCGGATGTATTATACGAGGATTTTAGCCAGTTAGTGAGGGAGTTATTTAGCCAGGGGGTGGGTATTATCGGCATTTGCACCACTGACATTTTAATTCGGGCTGTGACGCCATTGTTGCATGACAATTGGCAAGAGTCTCCTGTTATTGCCGTGGGGGAGGATGGAGGGGTGATAGTGCCCCTACTAGGTAAAATGGAGACTGTCAAGGGCATAGCCAGACAAATAGGGGAGGTGTTAAGGGGGATGGCGGCGAAACCTACCAGTGGCGAAACCTGGCTTGGGAGGGGGAGGGGTAATGTGGATGAGGTAGAGGGAAACAGGGGAAAGGTAACTCTTGTGGGTATTGGGCCTGGTAGTACTGCACTACTTACACCACAAGCCCTACAAGCTTTATTATCTGCCACTGACTGGGTGGGGTATAACAGATACCTAGACTTAGTAGAATACCTGCGAAAACCAGAGACAGTCTGTCATGCCTCCGACAACCGACAGGAGTTAGAAAGGGCAAAAATGGCGTTGCAGTTGGCAGAAAAAGGCAAAAGGGTGGCCCTTATTTCGGGGGGGGATGTAGGGATTTATGGCATGGCGGCGACGCTATTTGAGGTGATAGAGAAAAATCCCGGCAAGTGGGAGGGGGTGGATATTGAAATCGCCTCAGGTATATCTGCCATGCAGGTTGCAGCTGCTTTAACAGGCGCACCCCTCGGGCATGATTTTTGTGTCATTTCCCTTTCTAATCTCCTTAAACCCTGGGATATAATTGCCCAAAGGATTGAGTTGGCTGCCAGAGGGGATTTTGTCATTGTCTTTTACAATCCGGTGTCTAAACAGAGGAGGTGGCAGTTAGACAAAGCCAAGGAGATTCTGTTAAAATGGCGTCTGCCTTACACTCCTGTTATTTTGGGGCACAATTTGACAAGGGAGGGGGAGAAGATAGAGATTATCAAACTAATAGACTTGAATGGTCAGGCTGCAGACATGAACACGACAATCATAGTAGGTTCTAGTCAGACTAGAATTGTAAGGCGGGGGGGTAAACAATGGGTGTATACGCCACGTCAATACCCAGGGGTTTAGAGGAAATTAAGTAGCCAGTCAATGGCGGCATCTACAGTAAACACCCTATTAGCCGGGGGGAAAGTGGGGCGTTTAATCATGACTACTGGTAGGGATAACTGTCTAGCTGCAACGATTTTGGCATAGGTAGCGTCACCCCCACTATTCTTGCTGACAATTACCTGTATCTGGTAGCGTTTTAACAATTCTATCTCCTCCTGGAGAGAAAAAGGGCCCCTTGCCAATATAATCTCCCCTGGGGGTATTGGGGGGGAGGGAGACTCAATCATCCGCATTAAAAACCATAACTGCCGTAAATGAGCATATTTACTTAGTTCCTGACGGCCAATGGTGAGGAATATTCTGTTACCCAATTCAGGGAGTATATCAGCCGCCTGTTGATGACTTTTTACCTCTATCCAATTATCCCCCTCTTGTTTTTCCCAAGGAAGACGCACTAATTGGAGATGGGGAATACCGACAGTGTTAGCAGCAGTATAGGCATTGAAGGAGATGTTAGCCGCAAAGGGGTGGGTGGCATCAATCAACAAGTCAATAGCCTCCCGTCGAATATACCCCACCAAACCCTCCACACCACCAAAACCGCCGACACGGGAAGCCTCCACCCGGGGTTTACTGACACTGCCAGCCAAGGAGAATATTACTTCTAGTTGGGGATACTGACGTAACCGCCGCTGTAATTCTATCGCTTCGCTGCTGCCTCCCAACAGTAATAGCTTTTTCCTTCTCATTCTCCGGGTATATGGGGGAAGACTGTTGACTTTCCCCCTAGATACACACTAAAATACCTGTTCTACTTCTGCAATTTCTGGTATACACTCCCGCAAACGACGCTCAATCCCCAATTTTAGGGTCATAGTGGAACTGGGGCAAGCGCCGCATGCCCCTTGTAGTCTCAATTTTACCACGGGGCCATCTATTTCCACCAGTTCCACGTTACCACCGTCAGCCATTAGATAGGGACGTAATTCATTCAAAACTTGTTCTACATTCTCTCTAGTAAGTGCTAATGCCATATCCTTTCCTATTTCTGCTACTCACCCTTATCTGACTATCATAACCAAAAATTCTCCTTCCATAGGCCTACCACCTTTCTGATAAAATCTTAAAGAATATTAAAGATATGTAAACAAAATTAATAATTGTATGAAAATACTAGTAGTAGGGGCGACAGGCACATTAGGCAGACAAGTAGTACGTCAGGCAATCGAACAAGAGTATCCCGTGCGTTGTCTAGTAAGAAGCAAAGGCAAGGCAACCTTCCTCAAGGAATGGGGTGCAGAATTAGTTACAGGAAATCTCTGTAAACCGGAAACCCTACCCCCAGCCTTGGAGGGGATAGACGTAGTAGTAGATGCTGCTACAGCTAGACCTACAGATTCTTTGTCCATCAAACAAGTAGACTGGGATGGCAAGGTGAGTCTAATCCAAGCCTGTGTCAAAGCCAATATCAAACGCTATATCTTCTTTTCTATCCTTAATGCCCAAGAGTTTGAAGATGTACCCCTGATGAATATTAAACACTGCACTGAGTTGTTTTTGCAGGACTGTGGACTAGATTATACCATTTTCCGACTAGCAGGCTTTATGCAGGGTTTAATTGGACAATATGCTATTCCCATTCTAGACCAACAGCCAGTGTGGGTGAGTGGGGAGAATACCCCTATTGGTTATATTAACACTCAGGATGTGGCCAAATTCGTCATTCGTGCTATCTCTTTACCGGAAACTGCTAATCATACCTATCCCCTCGTAGGACCTCGGGCATGGACCGCTGATGAGATAATTAGTCTATGTGAAAAACTGTCTGGCAAAAAAGCTAAAATCTCCCGTATACCTCTAGGATTTTTGCGATGGCTGCGCAATTTTACTCGTTGGTTCAAGTGGACTCTAAATGCCTCTGATAGACTCGCTTTTGCCTCCGTTTTGGCTAGTGGTAAACCCCTTTTTGCCTCCATGGAAGAAGTCTATGAAACCTTCAAAATTCCCCCTGAGGAGATGACCACTTTGGAATCTTACTTGCAAGAGTATTTTGAGCGCATTATGAAGAGACTCAAGGAAATAGAATATGAAAAAAATAAAGGGAAAAAACGCAAAAAAAACAGTTTCTTTAAGTAGACATTTCCGGTTAATTTTCCCATTTAAACCCAGATAATAAACGAAGAAAAAAGTGCTATAATAGTCCCAGGCCTCAGAGGGAATCTGGCTGAATAATAATTAGCGAAAACCAATCGCATTTATTATTTGAAATCTATAAAGAAGTTGCAGTAGAGGGCTTAGACTGTGATACAGCAAAGCCCCTATATAAAAAAAAGAGGAGACTATGACTGTTACACAAAATAAAACCCTTGCCGAGGAAGTACGTCAGGATTTCCCCATCCTCCAACAAAAAATCCACGATAAACCCCTGATATACTTCGATAATGCCGCCACCTCCCAAAAACCCCGACAGGTGATAGAAACCCTGCGACAATACTATGAAAATGATAATGCCAATGTTCACCGGGGCGCCCATACACTAAGTTCCAGGGCAACTACAGCCTATGAAGCGGCAAGAGACAAGGTGGCTAAATTTATCAATGCTAAAAGCCGCAATGAGATAGTATTCACCCGTAACGCCACAGAAGCCATCAACTTGGTAGCCTACAGCTGGGGATTGAACAACCTGAGGGAGGGAGATGAAATTATCCTATCAGTAATGGAACACCACAGTAACATCGTCCCCTGGCAAATCATAGCCGCTAAAACCAAAGCTGTCTTGAAATATGTGCGTATAACAGAAGACCACCAGTTCGATTTCGAACACTACACATCTCTCCTCTCGGAAAAAACCAAGTTGGTGACGGTAGTACATGTATCCAACATGCTAGGTTGTATTAACCCCGTAGAGGATATTATCAAAACTGCCCATCAAAAGGGCATCCCCGTATTAATAGACGCCTGTCAAAGTATACCCCACATGCCCGTAGATGTCCAGAAAATGGACTGTGATTGGCTCGTAGCCTCAGGGCACAAGATGTGTGCTACAACCGGCATTGGCTTTTTATACGGCAAGGAGGAATTGTTACAACAAATGCCCCCCTTCCTCGGCGGGGGTGAGATGATAGCCGAAGTACATTTTGACTATTTTACCTGCGGGGAATTGCCACACAAATTCGAGGCTGGCACTCCTGCTATCGGTGAGGCCATCGCACTTGGTGCTGCAGTTGATTACCTAAGTAACATAGGGATGTCCCGCATCCACCAGTATGAAAAACAACTAGGTAGCTATCTGTATGAACAGTTACAGAATATACCCGGGATTACTATCTATGGTAGCAAACCACCCCAACGGGCAGCACTAGTGTCCTTCAATATAGAGGGAATCCATGGCAGTGATTTGGCCACTATGTTAGACTATGAGGGGGTTGCCATTCGTTCAGGTCATCATTGCACCCAACCGTTACACCGTTATTTGAACATATCCGCCAGCGCCAGGGCAAGTCTTTATTTCTATAACACCTTTGCCGAGATTGACGCTTTTATCGCCATCCTCAAAGACACTATTGAATTCTTCCAACAATCAGAGGGCAGTCTAGAATAGAAGTGTTTTGTTGTCAACAGGCAGGAGAGAGAAAATGGTTACTTCTACAACAGCCAATGACATATCATCCCTAGTAGCTGGCCAGAGGGGTTATTTTGCCAAGGGGGAAACAAAGGATATAGACTTCCGCCTGAAACAGCTAAGCAAACTAAAAGAGGCTATTGCCAGTCGACAAGACAAGATATTACAAGCATTAAAGGCAGACTTAGGCAAACCCACCCTAGAAGCCTGTTTCGAGTTGGCAGTGTTAAGGGATATCAGCTATGCCCAAAAAAATCTGAGAAAATGGGTAAAACCACAACGGGTGAATACAGGGATAGAGTTATTCCCCTCTGAAGGTAGAATATGTCCTGAACCATTAGGAGTGGTATTAATCATAGGGCCATGGAATTATCCTTTTTCCCTTATGATTTCCCCCTTGATTGGGGCTATGGCCGCCGGCAACTGTGTTATTTTAAAACCATCGGAATATGCCCCAAATACCTCCAAAGTCTTGACAGAATTAATCACAGACACCTTCCCTCCAGAATATATTGCCATCAAGGAGGGGGGAGTGGAAGTAGCACAAGAACTACTCAAATGTAAATTTGACCACATCTTCTTCACCGGTGGCTGCCGGGTGGGTAAAATAGTCATGGAAGCCGCCGCCAAACAACTTACACCCGTCACCCTAGAATTGGGCGGCAAAAGCCCCTGTATAGTGGATAATGAAATACAACTGCTGGAAACGGCTAAACGAATCACCTGGGGTAAGTTCATCAATGCCGGCCAGACTTGTATTGCGCCTGATTACATACTAGCCCACAAGGACATCAAATCTCAACTAATAGAAGCCATCAAACAATGTATCCGCGATTTTTACGGGGAAAACCCGGCTCTATCACCAGACTATGCTAGAATTGTTAACTATAGACAATGGGAACGTCTAGTGGCACTCCTGGCCGATGGGAAAATTATAACAGGCGGTCAGTATCATAGGGAAGACAGATACATCGCCCCCACTATCCTCGACGAAGTCTCCCCCCACTCGCCAATAATGCAAGAGGAGATATTTGGCCCTATTCTCCCCATTCTCCCCTATGATAACCTAGAAGAAGCAATAGAATTTGTCAATAGTAGACCCAAACCCCTCGCCCTATATTTCTTCTCCAAAAACAAGCAAAAACAAGAAAAAATCCTGCGGGAAACCTCTTCGGGTGGCGTGTGTATCAACGAGACAATAATGCATGTGGGAGTCACAGAATTACCCTTTGGCGGTGTGGGCGACAGTGGCATTGGCAAATACCACGGCAAGGCTACCTTTGATACCTTCTCCCATTATAAAAGCGTTTTAATCCGCCCTTTTTGGGGGGATTTGAATTGGCGTTATCCCCCCTATAGTCAAAAAGCCTTACAACTATTCCGGAGAATGTTTGCCTGATAACCTAAATTCCCCCCGGCGGTGGCTAAAATGGAAGAGTTGAACACAGTATCATGGTGAATCCTCACACCCATGGAAATTTTGATAGTGGAAGACGAGTTGATAGCCGCCAACAGTCTTGCCATGGATTTAAAAAAGCTGGGGTTTGGGGTGGCGGGAATTGTCAACACTGGTAAAAAAGCCATCGCCTGGGTGGAAAAATCTCCACCCGATTTGATTCTAATGGATATAATGCTAAGGGGCAAGATGGATGGCATTGCCACCGCCGAAGCCATCTATTCCCGTCGCCAAATCCCCATTATCTACCTTACCGCCTACACTGACCATAATACCCTCACAAGAGCTCAATCTCTCCCAGTTTACGGCTATCTTGTCAAACCCCATAGACTAGAAGAATTGAAAACCACTATCTGCATGGCTTTGGCCAAGTTTCAACTTGATAAACAAATATATGAACAACTGTGCAAACAAAAAGAAGCTAACCAGATTAAAGGAGATGCCATAGTCACCGCCTTTCATGAGTTACGTAGTCACCTTACCTATATTCTTGGTTACATCGAGGTGATTAGAGACTATAGTGAGAAGCTATCCTCCGAACAAAAACAAAAATACTTTAAAATAGTAATCTCTGCTGTCAATGAAATAACAGATTTGCTGAATAAATTGTTGTTAGTCAGTCGGGCTGAAGAAGGGAAAATCCCCCTCTCTCCCACCAGTTTTGAGTTGGTTTCCCATCTTGAAAAATTAATCGCCTACCATCAAAATAAGACGGCTCGTCACAGGCTCATTCTATCAACAAACAAGCCAATATGCAAGGTGTTTTTAGACCAGCAAATGTTTGATAATATCGTACACAATCTGCTGTCTAACGCTATAAAATACTCTCCTAAGGGAGGAGAAATAAGGGTGAATGTAAGGGCATCGGAAGCCAAAAATCAAGTGCTTTTAGAAGTAAAAGATGAAGGCATTGGCATCCCAAAAAAGCAGCTGGAGAAAATCTTCTGCCCCTTTGTTAGGGGAGAAAATGTAGGTGACATAAAGGGCCATGGTTTGGGACTTTTTATCGTAAAAAAATCAGTGGATTTGCTTCAAGGCAGAATAGAAGTAGAAAGCGAGGGAAATAAGGGCACCACCTTCCGCTTATTCCTCCCCTGTCAACTACCCGTCACCTCCGCCACCCCCTCATCTTGACAAAGGTATCCAATTTCTGCCGATAATTAGGGATAAAAACAAAAGGAAAACGGTGGCATATAGAAATTAGTCATAGAGGGAGATATCCACATGAAAATTGCAATGCTATCCCCTATAGCTTGGCGCACCCCTCCAGTAAATTATGGCCCCTGGGAATTAGTGACTTCTCTCCTAACTGAAGAATTAGTAAAAAATGGCATAGACGTCACACTTTTTGCCACAGCTAACTCCATCACTTCTGCTAAACTACACGCCATATGCCCCCGAGGTTATGAAGAGGATAAAAACATAAATCCAAAAGTTTGGGAATGTCTACATATCTCAGAATGTTTTGAAAATGCAGACAAATTTGATCTAATCCATAACCATTTTGACTTCCTACCTCTCACCTATTCCAAACTGGTAAAAACCCCCGTTATTACTACCATTCATGGTTTTTCTTCCCCTCAAATAATTCCTGTTTATAAAAAATACAATAAACACGTCTATTATGTCTCTATTAGTAATGCGGATAGAAGTCCAGAATTAGACTACATTAGTACTATATATCACGGCATTGACCTGAATAAATTTACGTTTAATCCCCACCCCCAAGGAGACTACCTACTCTATTATGGCCGTATCCACCATGACAAGGGTACAAGAGAAGCCATCGAAATTGCCAAAGCCGTCAACAAACGTCTTCTCATCGCCGGTATCATCCAGGATGTGGATTATTTTAACCAACAGGTCAAACCTCATCTGAAAGAAGGACAAATTGATTACATTGGAGTTGTAGGCCCTGATAAACGAGATCAATTGCTGGGTAACGCTATTGTACTATTACATCCTATTAATTTTAGGGAGCCCTTTGGTTTGTCGGTAATTGAATCTATGGCTTGTGGCACACCAGTGGTAGCCTTTAATAAAGGGAGTATGCCAGAATTAATCACCGACGGGGAAAATGGATATCTAGTTGAGACTATTGAGGAGGCAATTGAAAGAGTTAAGCATATAGATAAAATTAATAGACTCTCCTGTCGTGGAACGGTAGAAGCGCGTTTTTCTAAGGAAAGAATGGCAGCAGAATATATTGAAGTCTACAAAAAAATTTTGGGACTTTCTTCCTAGTACATCCCTATATAATGGTAAGAGAAAACAGGGACAACATTAATGGTTTTTGAACTTATATATAAAGGCCCGAGAATGTATCGAGTTGTCAAAGAAACTGCCTCCTTTTTGACTCGTGACGGGGTAAGACTAGTAGCTGACATATACAGGCCGCAAACAGAAGAAAAATTACCCGTTTTGCTGATGCGTCAACCTTATGGCAAAGCTATAGCCTCCACTGTAGTTTATGCCCATCCAAAATGGTATGCCAAACAAGGATTTATTGTAGTTATTCAAGATGTTAGAGGGAGGGGGGAGTCAGAGGGAGAATTTACACTCTTTGAAAGGGAAATTGAAGATGGTTATGACACCCTAGAATGGGTAGCTAATCTTTCCGGCAGTAATGGCAAAGTGGGGATGTATGGTTTCTCCTATCAGGGAATGACTCAATTGTATGCGGCTATTAGTCGCCATCCCGCCTTAAAGACTATTTGTCCTGCTATGATAGCCTATGATTTATACTCCGATTGGGCCTATGAGAATGGCGCCTTTTGTTACCAATTAAACCTGGCTTGGGCAATACAATTAGCTACAGAAACCGCGAGAAGAAAAGGGGATTTATCCGCCTATAAGATTCTTTATTTAGCAAGTAGAAGTTTGCCTATTTATGACATGCCTCCCCTTCTGGAAGAAGCCTTAAGAAAATACACGCCAGGCAATTTTTATTATCAATGGCTGTCTCACCCCCACCCAGATGAATACTGGCAAAGGATTTCTCCAAAAACCTACTCACAATACCTGGATTTGCCCATGCTTCACATAGGCGGATGGTTTGATAGTTATCTTCGTGGCACCATTAATTTATACCAGGAAATGAGGGCAAAAAGCAAGCACCAACAATGTCTAATTATAGCACCCTGGCCCCATATTCCTTGGGGAAACACTGTAGCAGGAAAATATTACACTGCCGCGGCTAATAGTAATATTGACTCTTTCCAAGTTGCCTGGTTTAATAAGTACCTAAAAGACATTGAAACCCCAGAATATTTATCCCTAAGAGACGGCAAATTGTTTCAGTTAGGCAGCAATAAGTGGCTAAACATAGAGGATTTGCCACAAGGGGGGAAAGAAATTATATTCTTCCTGAAAACTACTAAAGGTTTAGCCAATATAAGAGACGATGACGGTTTTTTGGTGACAGATAACAATCACTCTGATGGGGAGGATATTATAGTACAGGACTTCTGGCGTCCAGTCAATAGTCTAGGTGGACATGCTACCATTTTTCCAGGTAGTTGTGACAGGAGTGAGTTAGACATTCGCAGTGATGTTGCCATCTACACCTCTGACTGTCTCACAGAAGACTTGGAGATAATAGGGGAAGTGGAATTAGAAGTCTACGTGGAGACAGAGGCAGAAACATTTGACTTGTCTGCCGTATTGTCTCAAGTTTTCCCTGATGGAAAGGTGTATAATTTTAGTCAGGGACATATAAGAGTCCACTTTTCCAACAAGAATAACAGGAATAATCCTATTAGATTTAAACTACAACCTACCTGTGTCAGACTGGAAAAAAATACCGCCATTCGTCTTAGTGTTAGTCTAACCAGTTTTCCTGCTTATTGTATCAACTTTGGCGAAGAAGAAAACTACGGTAAATCCTTCTACTTAAATGCCAAACCCTTAACCGTTAGTATTCTCTCTGGGAAGAATAATCCCTCAAAACTAATCCTTTCACCCTTTAAATTCTGCCGATGACTTTCCACAGTCATGAATCACAAATAGAGTCACTACTCAGACAAAGAGAGTTTATCAAGGCCAGAAATTATACTGAAAAACTGTTGGAGAAGGAGGAAAGTCAAAGCCTACTTTTTATACTAAAGGCATATCTAGCCTTAAGTTACTCCTGTTTAGAAGAGTATCAATACTCTCAGCCTCTCTATTTAGACTTGTTACTGAATTGTGATGGGGAGAGTATAAAAACTATAGCTGGAATCATCTTCTCCTTAGCTGACTTTTTCTTCAGACAACGTGACTGGGATTTAGCAACCCACTTATACTCCCAAGGTTTGGAATTCGATTCCCAATACCATCCCGGATATATCCGTTTAGCGTATCTATTCCTCCTGCGGGGAGACTTTACCACTGCTATGGAAATCTACCACAATCTTATATCCCAACAACCGGGATTAACCATCGCCTATGAGAAGTTTGGCAAGTTATGGCAAGACATGAGAGACTACTCCCAGGCTATTGCTACATACCAACGAGGCTTGGAAAAAAATAAAACTGATAAGAGGCTGCTAAAAAACTTGGCCTACTGTTATCTTAAGACTAGACAAACAAGACAGGCAAAACAAATACTAGAATACCTCCTACAGTTGCCACTTTGCCGGGAAGATTATTCTTACACCTATGGGGAATTGGGTTATATTGCCATTTTGCAAAAGAATCTGAAGCAAGCCATAACAGCCTGGCAAAGACTACTTGACAACAATCCACAGGTATATCGAGTTTATCAGCAATGGCAGGCCAGTTACAGGGAAACAAATAAAAATCTTTCTTTGATTTCACAAATAAAAGATAACAGTGACGACAGGATAATAGCAAATACCATTGCCGGTTTGCTGTTAGACAAAAAAGAATACGAATTGGCGGGTTATTATTATAACCTCGTGGCAGAAAAAGGGGAAACAGACAAAACCGACAACAGTGGTGATTATTCAAAAGAGAAAATAACAACCACCACAGCTAGTCAAAAGGATTTACAGGTGGAAATGACAACAACCATCATAACAGCAAGTCAAAAAGAATCAGATGCCACCACGACTCCCTCAAAAGGGGAAGAAATAACACCACCACGCCAGTATTACGAGACGGCAAGACAATGGGCAGAATATAATAAACTTTTAGACAGCAACTATTACGCCTTTAATCTAAACAGGGAGATTTACGTCAAACCGCCGAAGACAGTATACGAGGAAATCCATCCTAGTTTTTATTTTCCCCCAACCATCAAACTCCCACAACCCTTTGTAGTAAGAATCCCCGGTGGAGTGTTTTATCTGAAAGAAGACGCTACTAGTAGTGGGGTTATCACAAAGGATGGCTACCTGATTGGCGACTTATCCCCAGAATTTCCCATTTTTAGTCCAAACCATCCTGACAATTATCCTAGCAAACATTCCCTATTAAAGGTTAATTATCTTCCCCCCCTGCAAAAAATCAGAGGAAGGGTTTTAGTATTAACGGGTTTAGTGAGTGACAACTATTTCCACTGGCTGTTTGATATTCTACCTCGTTTCCATCTAGTAGAGTTAGCGGGAATTGAGTGGCATGAGGTAGATTATATTCTGATAGACAATCAAACCCCTTTTCAAAAAGAAACCATTTCCCTTTTAAACATTCCCCAGGAGAAAATATTATTGCCATCTCTGCCATTATGTTTGCAAGCGGAGGAGTTAATTATCCCTTCTTTTCCCGGGAGTGTTGCCTGGATGCCGGCTTGGAGTTGCCAGTGGTTGCGGGAAAAAATACTGGGTTGCCACGGGGAAAAAACAGTCACTTTAGGGAGAAGATTGTATATAAGCAGGGGTAGAAGTAGGAATCGTCGTCTGATTAATGAAAAGGAAGTTAGAGAATATCTAGAAAACAAGGGGTTTGAAACAGTATATCTAGAAACCCTATCTGTAAAAAAACAGGCAGAATTACTATCCGAAGCAGAAATAGTGGTATCAACCCATGGCAGTGGTTTAAGCAATATAGTTTTCTGTAAACCCCATACCAAGGTGATAGAAGTCTTTTCCCCAAATTATGTTTATCCCTGTTACTGGCTAGTCAGTAATCTTGTTAATCTCGACTACTACTACCTGTTAGGAGAGATTATTGGCAGTCATCACTTTCACTCCCTTCTCTACCCTGACAGTCGACTAGAAGACGTCTATCTGGATGTCAGTGTCTTGAATTCCCTTGAGATTTAAATACCTCACCCCCGGAAACAGACTGTCAAATCTTTCAGTCAAACCTCTTTTCCTCTTGACAACATGAATCTCCCTATGGAGACGTCATCAACTCCCCGGCATTTACAAGCCTGCTATCTAATCCGATAACTTTTTCCACTTTTGTTGGCAATTCCCGGCGTTTTCTTATATTTCTGGTAACTACAGGAGAATAATTATCGTTTTTTTCTCCTTTTTTTGTCTGTGTTCAGTTACCCTAGCTATTACCCCTCTTCCCTTCTTTTCCTTTTCTTGCCCCAAATGCAGTAGAATGATTATCATTCGTATGTAATTAGTCACTTTCCTAAGCCTCTGGGGGATTGGTTGTAATTGGTATCCAGTTGCCGTCTCCAATTGTCAACTGGTTGTGGATTGGCCATTTTCCCTATCAGTCTACAATGAGTTTTTAGATACCCCCCATACACGCTTACAGACAGAAGATTATTACTCCCATACTCATTGTCTGCCTCCAAAGGGATGACAAGTAGTAAGGGGGAGTGGGTGATGGTAAATGGGATACAGATTTGTTAATTCTCATAGATAGAGACTAGTTACCCAGCTTGATGACAGGAGAGTGATTATTACTAAGGCTGCGGTTGAGTCTCCCCCTTTCCCATAAAAAGAGGAGTGTTGTTGTTTTATAGACTGACTACTCTTCCAGGGTTGGTAAAGGGATAACGAATCAAAAGTGTGTATTTGGTTATTACCCTAGACTGGGGGAAAGAAGAGGTTGTGAGGGGGGGTTAATAGTAGTAAAGAGAATAGTTATCCTCCGTCT
Source organism: Geminocystis sp. M7585_C2015_104 (assembly GCA_015295805.1). Lineage (NCBI taxonomy): Bacteria > Bacillati > Cyanobacteriota > Cyanophyceae > Chroococcales > Geminocystaceae > Geminocystis > Geminocystis sp. M7585_C2015_104. The sequence goes on from DVEF01000015.1 coordinate 73,910, forward strand.
GGGGTTAAGCTTTTTTTCCGATGTGGTAATGATAGTCATATGTCTGCCGTCAATTAACCCATATTACCATTTGCGGATAGTCTATGACGGGGGAGGAATTATTATTCCCAGATAGACTAGCCATTTTACTCCCACAAAAAAATGGAGACTATTCACACCCCCTGACAAAAGAAGGAGAATGACTATCGTTGGTGTGCAGTTGATTGTCTTATCTTACCACCGGATGACCCGCAGTAAAAAGCATAATTGGCGACTCTTGTTTGTCAATTTTGTCTAAATTTACTTTGTCTACATAGTGGATTGGCATCGCTGCTGGGTGTCTATAACACTGATGCCAGTTAATGCTTATTCATTTGTAATAACTAGCAATAACCAGGGTGATAAACAGCCAATGATTGTCATCGGCATGCCACTTCCAGATAAAACTCAACAACGGGGGATTATTACTAGTATCCAGAATGAGGTGGGGAAATGGTTATTACAACTGATATCTAAATCTCACTCCTATCCCAATAACTTTCCCTTTGTTTTTCTCTGAGATGATGGTATATAGTCAACCACTGGTATATGATTAGCTTCCCCAATGGCTAAATAACCCCATGACAAGCCGGAGACTACTTTTACCCTCTCGGATAGTTTCAGAGAAAGTAGAGGGGGATGGTGGTTGATGGGGTTAACCCTCTAGGGGAGTTAGCTGGTAGACTTGCCACTTTTCGCCTTACTGGTAACTCTCCAATGCGGGGGTTACTTTTCTCCTGTCTGATAACATGGGGATGACTGTTACAGATATGAGGTTAGTTATCCCCCGAATTATCAGTTGTCTCTCTTAATAGTATCAACAACAGGGCGGACAGAGGAAGGGGTGTCAAAGCCGCCAGGGTTACCTTCCCAGTTGAAGTCGCTGATACGCAGGCCAATGGAACCTAATTGTAGTACGGGATTATAACGTATAATGATATTATAGGTGCGACGACTGTATTCTAGGAAGTAATCAGTACTAATTTCTTGGTTGGTTTTAAGGTTGCGGAAGGTCTGGATCCCAACACGCAGGGGGCCGTATAATTGTTGTGTGAATCCCAATGATAGCACCTGCTCGTCGGCAAAACGGTCAAAGAGAAAGGGAGACTGACTACCACGGATACCCTGGCTAAAACCTAGCTGAAAGCCAGTATAATCGCCAAAAGGACGGGAAAAATGGCCAAATTGTCCTTGTATACCAATAGTAGCGGTTATAGCCGGTTGCACATCCCCATTGCTATAATAACTGGCAACGGCAGTTAGGCCGGTGTTGAGACTTAAAAAGGGGGTAACGGGGGTGGGGGTATATTTCAATCCCTCTTCGGCGGTGGGGGGTAGATTCTTCCCTGACCATAGTAGTATATTACCAGTAAGAATGGCCGCCCCCTGGTAGCGAGTCAGAGTAACACGGTTAGTGCTACGATTAGGACGTAGTAACTCCTTTTTGTCTGTTTCTGCGTTTATGTTTTGAATGGAAGTCTGGTATACTATGCCAAAAGGGGAATTGGGTATGGGGATATAGGGGGAGTTTATCACCAAGCCGTAACTCTGTTGTACGGTTTGGAAACCCAACGACCCATTGAATAGCCTGTCCCTATAATTGTATTGTAGACTGAGGGTGTGGGGCGAGGAAAGATTGCCAAACTTGTAGTCTAACTGTGCACTGGCGCGTAGACGGTTTTCTATATTATCCAAGTCTAACCCTGTCAGATTAAATATACCCCTAAGGTTTGTACGCTCGTTGAAGTCTGCCTGTATTTGAGCAAGAAGGGCATAACTGGTAGAATTAAAGATGCCACCGTTGTGGTCGGGGTTAACCGCATTTTTGTCGGGGAAGGAATCAGGAAAAAATGCCCTTTGTAAGAGAAAACGGGGGGTGAAGGAAAAACGGACTTTCTCGTCACTGTGAAGCTCAAATTCTCTTTCTATGTACAAACCACCCAATTCCTCCCCGTCAAACCCCACGGAAAACCACCCGGGGCGACGCCGCTTGTCTATTACCAGACGGCTCGGTATTATGGGAATAGAAACAGTCTGATCAAACACTAGACGGGAATTAGAGGTGGTCAACTCGTCCTGAAAAGGAGATATACTCCTAAGTCTAGCGGAGTCTGCCCTTAGTTCCAGTTCAGGAGGAGAAAAAGGATCGTTAGTAACCCTTATGTTGGTAGCATACCACTGTTGGCCATCAAAGTCAACTCGTTGTGCCTGAAAACGGAGACGATTTATTTGTCCTCCGGCAGTAATTGTTGGTAGTCCGCCTCCCTGTAAAAGAGAGAATTCCCGGATGCTGCCAACGGCAAATTCATAGCCGCCAGCAGAGACTACTCTTCTAAGGGGTTGATTGGCTTGGAGTTGTTGGGAGAGGATTTGACTGGAGAGGGGATTATTGCCAGTGTCTCCGCGAAAATCTCTGGTGATACTGGGTTGGTATATTTCTCCCTGGGCATTGAAGATAACTCCTCTATCCTGGGTAAAATAGTATTCGAATCTATCTCCCCTTAGTTTTTGATCTCCCCTTTGTAGACTAACATTTCCCTGTGCTACTGCTAGTCTTTCTCTTAGATTAACCAACACCTCATCGGCGGTAAGTATCCCATTGTCAAAGCGGATTACTACATTCCCCCTCGCCTTTACTATTTCCTGTGGGGCAAGATATTCCTGTTCATCTGCTAGAATTTCTACAGCGGGGATGGCTTCGGAGGATGGGTTGTTTTGGACTATTACTGACCCGTCGGGGGCGGAAAGATTAAAATCGTAGTAGACACTGCTGCCACTGCGACTGTAAATAACTATCCTCTTACTGGGATTATTGGTGATTTTCGGGTGGGGGGGGAAACTGTTTATGTCTACAGAGGGGGGATTGCCTAGCAATGCTGCCGAATTGTTTTCAGACGCCACCTCTACTGTGGAAAAGGTGGTAGCTATTAGAAAACCAGTGGCCAGTGTTAGCATATTCTAGATACTTCCTGGGATTTTAGCGGGGGATGCTTTTTTTTTTTCACAGTCACAAAAGCACAGTTTAACACTAACCCACACCCCATTTTTTCTCCTCATGGTGTATCTTCAATGTCGTAAGGTCAGATTATAACAACCCTTTTACTCCCTATGTAGAGATATACCTATGTAATACCAATCTCTTTCACGGGGGGATTAGCGTCACAAATAACAAGCCAAAACTGGCAATGGCCACCTCCCCTGGATTATTTCACTTTTAAAATAGCAAACTAACGCCATAATTTATTTTCTAAATCCCGGATTTTGCGCTCAATTCTGTCAATTCTTCCTCTTAATTCGTCAATTTCTGACTGTTTTGGTATACCTAAATCTTGGAGAATGTTTTTAATATGCTTTTCTAGTTGGGACTGTAAAGTAGCTTGGTCACTTTGAATGTGTTGCCAAATTTCATCTACCATTTGCCTAGCTTGGTCAGGATTAATTCTACCTTCCTTGACCCATTGTTCACTCACCTGTTTGAGTTTTTCGGCGACAAGAGAGGTAGTCCCAACGCCAATGAGTAATAATTGTTTAAGCCAATCGTTACTATCCATAGTCTGAATGAGACTCACATCTATACCCCTATGATAGCGATTTATGTTAACTATATACACCAAGAAGGGGGTAGTCAAGAGGGGTATTTTGTTTTTATAATGGTGGATTGTGTCAATTGAGATGGGGTTATGCCAAAGCTAAAAACTAAAAAGGCAGCTGCTAAACGGTTTCATATTACTGGCAGTGGGAAAGTAATGCGTCGTCGCGCCAGCAAAAATCACTTATTGGAACATAAATCCTCTAAAAGGAAACGCAGTCTCAGTAAAATGGCACCTGTCCACAAAAACGACCTAAAAGAGGTACTTCTAATGTTACCCTATGCTAAGTGCTAGATGAAAGGGGGTAGTAGGAAAAATGACAAGAGTAAAAAGAGGTAACGTAGCCCGGAAAAGACGCAAAAAAATCCTAAAACTGGCCAAAGGCTTCCGTGGTAGCCATTCCAAACTCTTCCGGGTGGCTAACCAACAGGTGATGAAGGCCCTCCGGTATGCTTATAGGGATAGGAGGAGGAAGAAAAGAGACTTCCGTCGTCTCTGGATTGCCCGTATTAATGCCGCCGCTAGAAGCCATGGCATTAGCTATAGTCAGTTAATCCACAAGTTGAATACCGCCAACATTGCCCTAAATCGCAAAATGTTGGCACTGTTGGCTATTCAAGATCCTAAGGCCTTCGATAAGGTGGTAGAAGTGGCAACTAAAGTCTAATGAGAAAATTCCTGTAACCCCTCTGTTTCTCTTGTGGGGGGTTGTTTTGTTTTCCCCCTCACTTGACCATAAAAGGGGGAGAGGGATTATACTTAGTCTAGTATGTCCTAAATACTCCATGAGCAGACCCTTATTTTGTCCTTGGGCGCCCAATCTCATAACACAGCTGGAAGAAAAGAGACTACAAACCATTGTCTCTTTGGATTTACTCTCGGATAGGATAATTCCCATATTCGATGAGGTGACACAGACAGTGGCAAACACCATCAAAACGCCAGTGTGTTGTCTGGGGGTGTTAACCAAGGATGAATATCTGTTAAAGTCTGCTTATGGATTGTCCCACTTGGGATTGATGAATGACTTAGCTGTCAGCCGTCGTCTTGCCAAAGAGGATGCCTTTGCCAGCTATGTGGTCGACAGTAATAGTTATCTGATAATCCCTAACACCTGCGTCGACAATTTCTTCTCGCAAACTCTCCTGTGTCAACAATATGGCGTTGTTTCCTATTTAGGGGTTCCCCTCACTACATCTGAAGGATACTGTATTGGCTGTTTAGAGGTATTTGATACTCAACCAAGAAATTTTACCGATACTGAGCTCAATTTTCTCCTGATAACTGCCCGTTGGGGTTTAGCGGAATACGAACGCAATTTGCTGAAACACCGAGAGAATGTTACCCCCTCCCCGGAGGCAGCATCGGGGGATAAGAAAATTACCACTGGGATAGAAACCAATCTAGGGGAATTGATTTTTAGGCTGCTAACTCAATTAACCCAAAGACTCTCTATACCACTCACCTCCATTGTAGGGATGTCTAGTGCCCTAATGGGGGGCATTTATGGGCAGTTAAACGAAAGACAGTTGAATTACTTACGAATTATACACGACAGTGGACAAGAAATGAGTATGTTAGTGGAGGAAATCTGCGAATTGGCTGGTTTGAGGGGAAAGCTACGATTAGAATTAGTGCCCGTGGATATAGAAAGTTTGGGGAAACAGGTGGTTCAGAGTCTCTCCTCTTCTGCTAAAATCAGAGAGCATACTCTAAAACTGTCTGTAGAACCGGGACAGAAAGTCTGGAGTCTGGATAGGGAAAAAGTAAAAAAGACCCTATACTATCTTATCACCACTCTAATTCATGGGTGCAGGGGCTCTTCGGAAATCCAAGTCCATATATCCCGTCAAAAGGACATCTTGAAAGTCAATTGCAGGGCAAATCATCCCTGGTTGGGAGAGGGAATTCCTCCGGAGAGGGTGGATGTGTATCAGAGTATTCTAAAAACGGGGGGTATGTTGCCAGAAGAGGAATCCCCCAGCCAAACCCCACAAACACAAAACTTCGATTTGATATGTCTTTCCTTTGCTACCTACTTGGCGCGACTGCAAGGGGGTAATATTGTCTTGTCTGGGGCATTGGAATTGGGGTATCGTTTTATTCTATCTCTTCCCATCCCCTCCTAAACCCGGCAACCTCCAACAACCCAGAAGCCTTCAATAGGGTTTCTGCAAATTCCTTTTCCGGTGAGGATAGAATGGTAATGGCTCCTCCTACACCTATAGTAGTCTCGTAAGGGGTGGTGACGGCAGTCCGGATTACTATATTTAGGTCTATTGTACCATTTAGACCCAAGAATCCTATACTTCCTGAGTATATCCCTCGTGCTTCTGATTCTAATTGCTCTAGTATTTCTATTGTCCTTTTTTTAGGGGCTCCCGTCATAGAGCCTCCCGGGAAACACGCTTTAATACATTCTGTCACTGAACAATCTGGTCTTACCTTGCCTCTGATGGTAGAAACCATTTGATGTACTGTGCTATAAGACTCTATAGCCATTAGTTTGGGCACATGTACACTGCCGATTTCACAGACTTTTCCCAAATCATTGCGCAATAAATCTACTATCATCAGGTTTTCCGCTTGTTCTTTTTCGCTGAATTGTAATTGTTTTTTAAGCTCCTCATCTTCTTCTGGATTTTTACTTCTTCTAATGGTGCCTTTGATGGGTTTTGATTCTATATGGCCGTCTTTGTTTAGACGTAAAAACCTTTCGGGAGATGCGCAAGTTATGTGGATATTTCCCATTTTCAGATAGCAACTATAGGGGGCGGGATTTTCTCTTCTCAGTTTGTAGTAAAATTTGAGGGGGTTATTGAGGGGTGGCAGGTGAATTTTGTTGGTTAAACATATCTCGTAGCTCTCACCTTCTCTTATTTTTTCTAGGCAGAATTCTATGTCTTTTAGGTATTGATATTTTCCTCGGCTAAGTCCAATGCTGTTAGGTGTATAGCCGTCTATACAATCCGGGATTATTAGACTTTTTCCTTTTAGGTTTGCCAGGGTTTCTTCTGTAACGTCAAACCATTTTTCCACCTTTTCTTTTTCCTCCTGAATGGCTAATAGATGTAGGAGGTATATTTTCTCGTATAGGTGGTCAAACACTATTATCTTTTCCGGGAAAATAAACTGGGCCGTTGGCCAATGACTATTATTTTTATTCTCGTAATTATTCTCATAGCCACACAGAGATTTTAATTCATATCCCAGATAGCCTACAAAGCCGCCACTAAAGTCGAAGGGGAGCTCAGATTCTATATGGTTTGCGTCCAGAAACTGTTGGATAAAATCCAGAATATTGCCGCTAAATACTTGTTTTTTATTGTTTTTATTTACAACAGTTTGCTGACTGTCAACATAATAGGCCACCACAAAAGAATTCTGGCCTTCAGCGTCTCCCATATAGGAAAACCGGGACACACCGGGGATTACCAGGGAACTGTCCAACCAAAAACTATATTCTGATTTGCTGTATAAACTATCAAAAACTACCTCAGAATCCAGGAAAAAATCTAACTTTCGCCATAACAGTTTCAGTTTACTAAAGCCTCGGGAGGAATTGTCTTTTTTTAGGGGATATATTTTCGAGTATTTATGTTTACCATTACCCGATTTTATTCTTCCATATTCTAGGGTTAAGCGTTGAAAATTAACCAGGATATTTCTGCCGAATTGAGAGGAAATGGACTCGGGGTGGAATTGGACGCCCCAAAGAGGCTTATGCTTATGTTTTATAGCCATAATCAGGCCGTCATTGGTGGTGGCAATTATCTCCAAATCATTGGGAAAAGTGTCCTTGTCGTTGTCAACGATTAGAGAGTGATAACGCACTGCTTTGAAAGGGGAGGGTAGCCCTTTAAAAATAGTGTCCTGCTGATGATATATTTCACTGATTCTTCCGTGATATGGCTCAGGTGCATTAACGATTTTGGCCCCATAATAGTAAGCCAATCCCTGATGACCTAAACATACTCCTAAGATGGGTACATCTAATTCCAAAATCACTCTTTTACAGATACCAAAGTCTTCTTCTTTTTTTGGATTTCCGGGCCCAGGAGAGATTATTACATTGTCAAAGTCAAGACTTGTTAATTCTCCCCAGGAGAGTTGGTCGTTAGTAACAACAATGGGGTTTTCTTGATTTATTTCTGCCACTAATTGATAGATATTATAGGTGAAAGAATCATAGTTGTCTATTATCAGGGTTTTCATAGAAGAATAGATGGTGTAGGGGAGAGAATTAACTATTCTATTTTACAGGTAAATATTTTGAGGGGGAAGGAGGTATAATTAGGGAACTTGTTGTGTTATGATAGGGGTTTGCCCAAGAAAAAGAGGTGGAATATATGGCCAAGCTGTATTATGACAATGATGCTAGTCTAGATTTTATCATTAACAAAAAAGTGGCGATAATTGGCTATGGTTCACAGGGACACGCCCATGCCCTAAACTTGAAAGACAGTGGGGTAGAAGTAATAGTAGGGCTATATGAGGGCAGCAAATCCTGGGAAAAGGCAGAAGCGGCGGGATTAAAGGTGTACAAGGTGGCAGAGGCGGCGGCGGCGGCAGACTGGATTATGATTTTGTTACCAGATGAAGTACAGCCCAGTGTATACAAACAGGAAATCGAAGCCTATCTAAAGGCTGGAAAGGTATTATCCTTTGCCCATGGTTTTAACATCCACTTTGGACAGATTATCCCACCATCAGATGTAGATGTAGTAATGATAGCACCAAAGGGGCCTGGACATCTTGTTAGACGCACTTATGAACAAGGACAAGGAGTGCCAGCTTTATTTGCAGTACACCAAAACGCTTCTGGTGAGGCAAGGGAAAGGGCAATGGCTTATGCCAAGGCTATTGGGGGCACCAGGGCTGGAATACTAGAAACTACATTCCGAGAGGAGACAGAGACTGATTTATTTGGCGAA
>DVEF01000016.1 GCA_015295805.1 Geminocystis sp. M7585_C2015_104
AGTTTCTTCCATTATACAATCTCCCCCCGACCCCATTGCCTACCCCCCACCTCCCTATGATAATCTATTCCCTTGAGTCCTGTTTCTCCAGTTTACCCCACCGAAATCAAGTGTCTAGACAACCCCGTTTACTCATTGCCGCTAGTGGCACAGGGGGGCATCTTTTCCCCGCTTTGGCTGTCGCTAAAAAACTAAATGGATACCACATACAATGGTTAGGAGTGCCCCACCGTTTAGAGGCTTCCGTGGTGCCCAGTTGTTACCCCCTCCACACCGTCGATTTGGATGGCCTTCAAACCAATTCTATTTTGAATGCAGCTGTACTACTGGTAAAAATGTTGAAGGCCACCATCAAGGTTTATAGGATAATAAACCGGGAGAAAATCCAGGTGGTGTTTACTACAGGGGGTTATATTGCGGCGCCAGCCATTATTGCGGCTAAACTGGCAAGAATTCCCGTGATTTTACATGAATCCAATTGCATCCCCGGAAAAGTCACTAGATGGTTTGCCTCCTGGTGTGATTTAGTGGCGGTAGGCTTCCACAACACCCAAAAGCGTCTTAAAAGGGCGACAACCCAGTGGATTAGTACCCCTGTGAGGGAGGAGTTTCTTGAGCCACAGCCACTAGAATTAGATATCCCGGAAAATGTGCCCTTGGTGGTGGCCATGGGGGGCTCTCAGGGGGCTGTAGCTTTGAATAAACTAGTTAGAAGGGCAGCTAGTAGGATTTTGTCCACCGGAGCCTACCTTGTCCACTTAACGGGGAGTCAAGATGAGGACTTTGGGACTTTTTCCCATCCTCGCTACCTGGAGATGCCCTTTTATGATAAAATGGCAGCCTTGTTACAACGGGCCAATCTTGCCATTAGCCGTGCCGGTGCCAGTAGTCTGACTGAATTGGCCATTACCAGGACTCCTTCCATTGTTATCCCCTATCCCTTTGCCGCCGACGACCATCAGTTTTACAATGGACAGGAGTTTGTCAACGCCGGTGCTTCATTGATGTTTCGTCAGGAACACATTACTCCTGAGCTTTTGGCGGAGACTGTCATTTACCTTCTCCAACACCCTGACAAGTTGTCTTATATGGCTCAACGGGCTTCTCTTCTCGCTTCCCCCGACAGTGCTAATATTTTAGCAGAAATTATTTCCCGTTTTGTCTCCTCTTCCTTTCACTAATTCCCCCCTATTTTCCCTTCCCTTTTCTTGGCCATATGAGACTAAAAACAAGTACGATTTGCCTGGCCATTACTGCTGTATTTTTGGCTTTTATTACCTTTTCCCCTAAATTAGCCTCTTTTTTCCTTTCTGCCTTCCCTGATTTATTCCCGAAATCCCTTACAAAATCTCAGCCTATTTTCCCCTTCTCTCCTGGGGAAATCAAAAGGATTAAGCTGCGTCTAGCTGACAACAAGCGTCTAGAATTTGTCAGGATTAGTAATCAACCCCCTCAATGGCAGATGATTTATCCTCAGAATACTAAAGCCAATGATGCTGCTGTTTCCTTCCTTACTAGTTTATTCCCTAATGCCAAAAGGGAGATAGAATTAATTCCCACTCCGCAACAAAGACAAGAATATGGTATCACTTCCTCTTCCCCCACTATCCACGTTTTTCTCCAAAATGGACAACAGTATCGTATTTCTCTTGGCAAATCCAACTTTGACGATACTCAAATCTATGCCGAGGTTGTCTTCCCCGACTCTTCTAGTCAGCCTTCTCGCATTTTCCTTCTTTCAAAGAGTTTTCAATATGCTCTTCAGCGAGATTTTTCTGAGTGGAAACAGCCCCAATAATCTCTCAATTTTCCTTGTTTATTTTTCCTTTCCTCCCAAACAATATTAAAATTTTAATCTCAACAACAAACGGGTATTAAAAATACGCATTTTCTGGGTATCAAATCCAAAATACTATGTCCTTACCTCAAAAAATAACTCAGATTATAATGGCAGTACTAGAATACCAACAGCCCATGGTCTCTGATAGATGAGAGAAACCGTTCGATTTTGTTTTTCTTGGCCACAACATAAATTAAAAAAAATTGACCCGCTACAGATTGATCGGGTACATCTTATGATAGGATTTTAGTAACTCGACGCCTCTTTCACTTTTACATCCAATCACAAAAAACAATATAGTAATGTTAGTAATGGGATGATTTCTTTGAACAGGTAGTCTAGTTGCGAAACTACCCCTAGTTGTTTTCAGAAAACTAAATTCCATTTAACTCCCTCACAAAACCCCTGCAGGAAATAGATGTCCTATTTGATTTTATTATCAATAACGAGGTTTAAATTTTCAAGCTGTTCTGTGTTTTTATCCAGCGATGTTGAGATAAAATCTCAAATAAATGTTTGGTAGGCAACCCCCTCCCAGTCTCGTTCCCCCCCTCCCCCCGCCGGCCCTATTCTAGCAAAAGCAGCGCCTCTTGGGTGTAAAGATTTATAAATTAAGATATAATAAGGGGAAAAAAAGAGCAGAGGGGAAATGGCAAAAAAGAACAATTTTGACTCAAATCAAATAATGTTTAGGACAGACGCGCTACTGTCAGCGGCGTCAAATCGTTATAGAATAACAGTAAAGGTGGCGCAAAGGGCAAAGGAGAGGAGAAGACAGGAGTTGGAAAAGGAAAATGGGGAAGAGTCCATGAAACCAGTAATAAGGGCCATTATAGAGATGTCAGATGAGTTGACTCAACCGGAAATAATAAGCGATGAATGAAAGAGAGTACAACAGGGAAGGAAGTTGGCTAGCAGGGGGGGTTGTATTGCTGCTGACGGGGTTTTTTGTGGTGGTGGGGGGAAAAGAGGGGGTTTTAGCAGAAAGATTAACCCCAGAAACAGTGGCAGAAAGGGTTTATCAACAAATGCCAGAATTGCCTAGGGAAAACCACTATATACAAAAGGAAACGGGTAGGACTGCTACAGAAAATACTCTGATAAGTAGAATGGTAAGATACCACCAATACGTGAAATCTCGCCCCACTGGTTATCGTCTTGACTGGAAGCTGACATTGGCAGACTACCTTGGGAAAAATGAGATAATGGATGAACAACGTTATCCGGGGAGTACAACCCTGACGAAAAATCCCCTGCCAGGTGACAAAGAGGCGATAAGACTACTCACTCGTCAACAGAGGGGAAAACTGGTAGAATTGCTAGTAAGTATTTACAACCCGACTAACAAACCGGAGTATAAACCGCAGTTGCAATCAGACAAAGGAAAACAAGAAACGAGAGAAAAAACCCCCGGCAACCCTACCCCACTGTTGCCCAAACCGGGGGATGCAAAACTTTTGCTGTCTCCCTAGGCTTAGTCGCCACAGTAGAGATAATTGGCATTAACCCAACCCTCCATACCAGTGACACGACGATTAGGGCCACTTACCACTCTAACATAGTACCAGGGGAAATCTCCTGCCAGGTAGTCCACCGTGTTGCCATTGTTTAACCCGGCAACAGACTCACCCCCGGGGGATTTCCTTAAAGCCAGTTGCCCTCTTTTTAATCCTACCACCACACAGTCCCCTCTGCCCCTCCCCTGTCCGGCAAGTCTTACCTGGCTTTCGTGTATGTATCCCATTGTTCCACAGGCGTCTGTTAAATACCACCCCCTATCATACCCGTAAACATTAATATTTACACGACTGGGAATAACACATAGGATTCTCCCATTGGGTACCACTCTAACATTAGAGGGAGGGTCCATTACAAAGGCTGTATCCGCCATGACCGCCTTGGGTGTCATCCCCAGGGAAAAGGCTATACCCAGGCCTACCCCTATTATGCCGCCTCCTAGCCCTCTTTTCATTGCCCCTTTTCTCCTCTTACTCCCTTTCTACCTCTATGATACTCTACCTACTGGGACTTTCCCTTCAAAATTTTGTTTCCTATTTGTTTCTTTTTCCCTACATCTCCTTTACTACAGCCCCTTTCTTTGGTACACTTCCCGGCTAGTGGGCACGGGCACTACCAGTGCTTCCCCCTAGAACCATTTTTGTTGAAATTTATTAGCGAATCACTGCCGTCATCTGCCGTATCCTCTGTCTGTTTAGTCCCTCTTTTTTCGCCTCCAAACCTTGTACCCCCCCTTTACCGACCTATTGCACTTTTTCCTGTTCCGGTATATTTGAAATATTTTTTCAATAAAAAATAATCGCAAAGCAAACCACCAGCGTCCTATTCTAGCATGGTTTGCCTTTTTTTGTCAAGGGTGGGGTTGTGGGGATTTTAGGGGTTGTAAGGGTGTATAGGGGTGTGGGGATTAGAGATAGAGGGATTATATTAAGTAGTGAATAAGAGGATTTATGATTATAGGCTATGGAAGAGAGGGAAACAAAGGGAAAAATTGGGGGAGGAGTTGAAAAGAAAAACAGAAAACAAGGGAGAAAGATTGGCAAAAAGGGGAAGAATAATTTCAAAAGGGCCAAAATGATAGGGGTTAAACAATGAGACAATCAGCGGCAAAGTGCCAGTAAAGGGGAGAAATACATGAATACAAAAATGTTACAGTTAGTAAAGCATCTTCAGACATACAGTCATTTTTTTGGGGTTTGGTTTTTGTCTTTGATAGTGGCAGTATTAATCCTCGTATTGGCTGAGCGGAAAGGGGAGAAAAAGAGAGCAAAAGAAGAAGAAAATGGGGAAATTTTGGACAAAAAGAAGGTCTCGCCCCCGAAAGGAATATGGAATCTATTTGTGGGGTTATTCTTGGGATTTTTGGGATTATACATATATCTAATTTTTTACGAAGAAGACTTTGCCTATCTCGACAACGCCCAACTAAATTCATTCTCCCTGATAGGGAAATTTACTCCTCTGCCAATTAGTCCAGAAGCGGGGAGATTTTGGCCCTTTGGCCTGCAAGAGTATAATATAATATCCCTAATTAGCAAAAGCCCGACTGCCTATCATTTACTATCTGTTATTCAACTAATTGTCATTCTCTGGCTTTGTTGGAAAATCCTCCCACCAGCGCGGATTTACCGCCTTATCATCCTCACCCTATTATTGATTCAAAACACGTTTGTCTTGTGTTTCTTTAACCTGATATACCCAGAGAGAAACATAATATTTTTTCTGGCAGTATTTATTTACAGCTTAGTAGCCTACCAAAGGAGTGGAAAATTAATATACCAAATTCTGGCTGTAATTTCTGCCCAGTTTATGCTCTATTATAAGGAGCCAGTGTTTATAATGCTGGCCGGCTTTTCCCTTGGCAATTTATTCTGGAATTGGGTAAAAAGGAAAAGTGACACCGAAACCACGAACCTAAAAGAATTTATAAGGAGAAACTCTCTGAATATATGTCTGTTGTGGCTGGCAATAGTTTATTTTACCCTTTATGTATATTATACATGGGGCAAGGTGGAAATCCCCTACAATAAAGAATATGACAGGGAGGCTGCCAACTTTATCGTAGCCTTTTTTTACTATTTGAAAGTCTCCCCAACCCTCTCAATTTTTCTTTTATTTTTCTCCTGGCGCTGTTTTCAGATAGCAAAAAAGAGAGCAGCAATAGAGGAATTATGGGATTTTTTAGCGTTGGGGGTTATGTTGTATTTAGCGGCTTACCTAAAGCTAAAATTGGTCGGGGCCCATTACATGGCCCCGGGAGAATTTGTAGCAATTTTATATGTAAGTCAGCTGGGGAAGAAAACATTTAACTGGCATCAGAAAGCCAAACGATTTTTGTGTATAACCCTGTTAGCCATTTTCCTCATTGTTAATATACCAGCTTCATCCTATGGAATATTATTCCGCAAAAAGTACATGGAAATGCGAAGAGAAATTGCCGGATTTATTGGAAAGCGTATGAAAGACAATCCCCGAAATATAGTGTTGTTTTTTCCTCCCCCCTATGAAAGCCCATATAACACCTTTAACATAATGGAGTTTGTATCTTATCTAAACTATAAAGGCTTTCCAGTGTTGAAAAAGGGCAACGAGGAGAAAGGACAATATATAATTACTAAAGCCCCGGAAAAATTCCCGGAAAACTTATGTTTCCCAGGAAGTGGTCTACCTTTTCAATGTTTTTTTGCAAGTCAGCCAGGAAAAAATGATTTAATAGTTTTCTTGACGGCTACCCCAGTCACAGACGAATACCAACAAAAGGCTGATTTGTTATTCCATTACCAACCCCAATTCCGGGGAATAGAAAGAGTATTATATCTGTTGGCAAAGGTGAAAATAGACAAACAATGGCGGTGGCTGAATGGCTACGTATTTTCCAATTCACGGGAAGCTAACAGGAAAAAGTGATGGGATTGGCATAAGTTGGGTGAGACGGGATGGAGGGAGACTCCTCGTTTACCGGTTGCCAACAAGCCTTATAACTGGTGGGAAAAGTCTAAAAAAAAATCTGTAAGGGGGTATGGGGGTAGAGGAGAAGGGAGGAGACTTACTGGCAGGGGTGGAAGAAAAGTGGCTAGTCTGGATACCAATAATCCCTGTCTGCCGGCTAATCCCTGTGGAAGGTTAACTGACTGAAAACTGATGACAATCATCCAATCTACCCTCCTTGTTTTAAATTCAGAGTAAAAAAATGCTAGCTAGTCTGGCTAAAACTATCAATCCCTCTCCCCATTGATTCCACTACCAAAGTCTGTGTCTATATAGTAACCAACTCTGATACCCCTA